>CAYQXG010000005.1:4218-58694 GCA_964421525.1 uncultured Sangeribacter sp.
TTGGTGGGGATTCTTTTGTTGCTTTTGGGGAGCGCACCCGGAGGTTGCTTTCTACCTATCTTGCTTTGGTTGGGAATTTAGGGATTTTGTGGGACGCACCCGGAGGTTGCTTTCTACTTATCTTGCTTTGGTGGGGATTTTGTTGGGGGGTTGCTTTGGTGGGATTACCAATGAGGGTGGGATGGTGGTGGCTTTGGTGGGGTCGATATTTTTTTGTAATTTTGTAGTGTTTTTTATTGGTAAGCATGAAGAGTTCTATGAAAAAGGATAAGGTGATCGGATTTGTTTGGCAGCATATCCTACTGATTTTGTCGATGTTTTTCATGACATTTGGGGTGGCGCTGTGTGTGAGGTCGAATCTTGGAAGCGGTGTCATATCCTCAATCCCGATGTCGTTCACACTTGCCGGTGAGGTGGGTCTTGCCCCAGGTTGGACAATTGGTGGATATACCAATGTGATGAATATTATCCTCGTGATGGCTCAGATTCTGATTCTGAGGAAGAAGTTTGAGCTCATCCAGCTTTTTCAACTTTTGGTGGGATTCGTTTTTGGTGCTTTGCTGGATATAAACATGTGGATAACCTCCTTTTTCTCATCTTACGAGGCTCTGTATTCCCAGATCATTGCGCAATTTTCGGGCGCTACCATTCTTGGATGTGCTGTGGCTACTGAGATAAGGTGTGGATCAGTCACCATGCCGGGTGAGGGAATACAAGTGGCAATAGCCCGCGTCACCGGCCGGCCGTTTCCTGTAGTGAAAATGATGGTGGATACGACACTCGTCATATTGGCTGTAATTTCAGGATATTGTTTCTTCGGTTCGTGGCCTTGGACAGTGGTTGGCCCGGGAACGCTTTTTGCTATGTTTTATGTAGGTTATGTGGTGAAACTTGTCAATCCGCATCTCGGTTGGTTCGACCGTCTGTTGAATTACCGTCCCGGTTTCCGGCGCTACATTTATGGACTTGCGCGGTTCATTTATCCCAGGAAAGAAGGTTAGACGCCCGATCCATTTGCTCCTTGCTTGAAATTTTTAACTCATAAGAATTATGGCGAAAATATTCCAACTTATGGCTGCTCCACTCCAGGGACTTACAGAAGCTGCATGGCGCAGCGTTCATTTTGCGATGTTCGGTGAGCAGCAGGGGGATGTGGAATATTTCACCCCTTTTATCCGAGTTGAAAATGGAGAAGTCAGGAAGCGTGATTTGCGCGACTATACTTCAGACCTTAACAGAGGGATTACCCTGACACCTCAAATCATTTTCAGAGATGTAGATGAGTGGAGACTTCTTGTGGAGACTCTTGCAGAAGCAGGAGCTGAACGCATAGACATGAACTTGGGCTGTCCCTTCGTTCCGCAAGTAAGGAAAGGAAGAGGCTCCGGTATGCTGGCCCATCCCGAAATGGTTGCCAAGATTGCAGACGCCATGATCCAATATGCGGGAGATTTAAAATTCTCTATCAAGATGCGTCTCGGAGTCAAAGACCCCGGGGAATCACAATGCCTTGCAGATACGTTAAATGCCATGCCTTTGCGTCATGTGACGGTGCATCCCCGCACTGCCGCACAACAGTATAAGGGGGATCTTCTTCTTGATGAGATGCGTGATTTCGCTTCCAAGCTGAAGCACAGCGTAATATTCAATGGCGGTATTATGACTCCGGCAGATATTCATGCGTTATCTTCCGATTATGCCGGAGTAATGGTAGGTCGTGGGCTTCTGGCACGGCCGTCGATCTTTGCTGAATTCAATTCAGGACATGAGTTAACTGTCAGAGAACAGGAAGAAACTTTCCTTAATCTTTTAAAAGGCACATCATCTGTGCTTGAGCAAAGGCTATGCGGACAGTCGCAGCTCAGAGACAAAATGAAGCCATATTGGGAATATTCCCCTGCTTCACTTGACAAGAAGATAGTGAAACAGGGGAAAAAGAAGGGGATGATTCAGAAAGAATAGTGGAGCCCTATTGAAGGGATAATGGCAGTGGTGTGATAGTCAGCGGTGAAGGTAGGGGTTGCGGGAAGCACAGCCTGTCCCATCTGCTGATTCAGTTTCGCTGCAAGCAGGTCGGTATAAGTCACCGATGCATCTTTTTTCCCAAGTCCTGCCACATACATAAATCCAAAGTCAATGCCGAGATTTGGATGCGGACGGAAAGTA
This sequence comes from uncultured Sangeribacter sp., assembly GCA_964421525.1. Taxonomy (GTDB): domain Bacteria; phylum Bacteroidota; class Bacteroidia; order Bacteroidales; family Muribaculaceae; genus Lepagella. Next base: position 6,385 of record CAYQXG010000005.1, read on the forward strand.
AGTCCGACAGTAGGCTCGATTTTTGTCATTCCCGGAGTCTCGGGGTTATAATGCGAGTCATTGCAAGGAGTGGTGTCGAGCATCACTCCGGCGCGCAGGTCAAGTCGGTTGGTCACGGCATACTGTGCACCCAGCGAGAATGCCCATGCATTGCTGTAGTCTTTGGTGAGATGCTGGTTGTAGGCAGCAAGCTGCTCGCTCAGAAACTCGATATCGAGGCTTTTGTAGGATTTCCAACCGGTGAGACGAGCATCAAGAGCAAGAGTCAGTTTCTCAATAGGTTTCCAAGACCCGCCCAACGACAGCACATAAGGAGCCGGCATAGATGCAGAGAACTGGGCGCTGTTAAGAAGATCAAGGTCGTTGACAAGGATTTGTTTGGCTATTTCATTGGCGTAGGTGAGCGATGCATCACCTGCATCAACCTGCATCTTGACCTCAGATCGGAACGAAGCTCCTACGGTGACAGCCGGCGTGATATCCCACATAGCACCGATATTTACACCGCACCGCACCCCTGCTTTTCCTTTAAGATTGATTGAGGCAGGCGATGTGTCGCCGAAAGGGGGGACCTGTTGCTGGGTCAATGCGAGCACCTTGTCGAGAGTTGAGGCACTCACGAGACCTTTGTTGAGATCAACGCTGCCCCAGGAAATCATCAGTCCGGCTCCCACGGAAAGATTCGGAAGAATCTGCCATGCTACAGTGGGCTGAAGAGTAAAGACCTTCAGGCTGACGCTTTGGTTGAGCACGGCACCCGGCCAGTTGTCGGTCCAGTTGATTCCGGACCCGTATGGGGTATAGAACGAAACACCGGCTTTCAGGTTGTCGTAGATTTTGAAAGCGGCACCTGCCATTATAGGAGTAGAAGGAGTATTGTCGGTCTTATATGTCTTGCCCTCATAGTCGCATTTAGCGGTTGCCATGATAGCCGTGAAAGAGCCCGATATATCCATTGTCTTGTCCATGAACCCAAGACCTGCAGGATTGAAAAACATGCTTTCGGAATCAAGATGTAGAGCTGTGCCTGTGTGAGCCATGCCAAGCTGACGGGCAGAAAGGGTATTCACCTGATATCCTTCTGCGTTTGCGCACAAGGAGGTCGCGGAGATGAGCAATGCCAATGAAGAGCCCTTCAGAGCTTGAGCGCAAGAGCAGAGTGAGTGGAATCTTTGCATACTTTTTTAGTTATTAGGTTGTGTTGATTAGTCCCGCAGTCCTGCATCGGAAAATTGAGTTTATCAGACCCCGGGGCATTTTTTGAAAATGCAAAGATAATGCATATTTATCAAATATGCATTATAAAACTATAGTTTTTTATCGAGAGGATATGTGAGTTCTCCGAATATTCCAAAGATTACTGTGAAAAAAGCAATGCATAAATATTAGTAACCGTTGTGGTGGATGCGGTCGGGGTGATTCAGTCTTAAGTCTTAAGTCTTAAGTCTTAAGTCTTCAGGTTTCAGGTTTCAGGTTTTGTGATTTAGAAACGGATTTTGAAACGTGTCAGGGCGTCTTCTCCTGTCTCAAGCGAGAAGCGGCATCCGTGGGAGTTGAGCACTTCGCTTACAAGGAGCAATCCTAATCCGTGTCCGGTTTCCTTGGTTGTGAAGAAAGGGGTGAAGAGCATTTCAGCTGCCTCACTGCTTATGCCCGGACCGTCATCTGTCACAACGAGCCATGTACCGTGTCTCTCGACACTGATCTTTACATTACCTCCCTCTCCGGCACTTTCTGCAGAGTTCTTCACAATGTTTGTCACCACCTGCTCAATCAAGACGGGATCGATAAATACAGATATCTCCTCATCGGGCAGGTCAATTGTCAGTCTCGATCCGGTGGCGGTGCATATACTTTCAAATAAGGGTGTGCATCTTCTCAGAAGGGCAATTAGGTCAACATTTCGTCTTGTAGGCTCAGGAATCTTAACCGCAGAGGCGAATTTTGTTATGAAAGCACCCATATCGCGGCATCTGTTCTCACATGCTGAAATAGCTTCTGAAAGATCCGGATCTTCAATTTCCTCTTCCGCGGTCTCCATAACCGATATAATCCCTGCCAATGAATTGTTCACTTCATGCGCCATCATTCGGATAACTTTCTCGTAAGATTTCCTTTCCGCCTTCATTACTTCATCGGTAAGTTTCTCGATAAGGTAGAAAGGGTGGCTAATTCCGCTTTCCATAAATGAAAGACGAGAGCAGCGGTAGACCATGGAGTCGTTGAGCCTGACCACTTTCATCTCCCTTTCTTGAAGAGAATTTAGAACCTTAGCCAATGTGGATGGAATATCCTTCGGGGCAACCCCTGTCATCTCTTTCACGGAATCCATATCGAGAAACCGTGCGGCAGCACGGTTGCCGCCAGAGATCTTTCCGTCAGCTCCGATAAGAACAATACCCATCGGCGACACATCGATCAGAAGATCGAGGAAGTGATTCTGCTCACGCAGTTTTAGCCTTTCCTGTTTCAGGGATGCCATCATGCCGTTGAACATATCAACAATCTTGTCAGCCTCTCTTTGCCCAACGGGTGACAGACGACTTGTAAAGTCTTGTGCCCGAAGAAGGTCGATGCCGTTTGCAATGCTCCGTAGAGGGCGCATCACGTTACGGTAGAAAACAACCATCAGCAAGACACTGACCACAGCAACTCCGCACACTATCTTATAAGCAAAACTACCAGAGTCAACCAGCATTAGTGCTACGATTGCTCCGGTTAGCAGAAGAATGATCAGAGAGAATATCCAGCTGACACGCATGATGGTTTTGTTTTTAAGTCTTCAGTTTTTAAGTTTTCAGTCTTCAGTCTTCAGTCTTCAGTCTTTAGTCTTCAGTCTTCAGTTGTTGATGTCATATTTTGACATGCGGCGGTAGAGTGTCTGGCGCGTTATGCCGAGGAGGGCAGCGGCACGCGTCAGGTTTCCTCCGCTTTCAGTCAGGGCATTCTCAATTGCAGTTTTTTCTGCCGATTTCAGTCTTCCCGGGCTATCTGCCGGTTCTTCGCCCGGCTGTAGACCTTGCGCCTGAAAATGCCGGGCGTCAAGGCGGTTTTCAGCAGTCACGAGCAGAGTGCGCTCCACAACGTTGGCAAGCTGACGTATGTTCCCGGGCCACGGTTGCTGCTTCAGCAAGTCCATGGCAGCTTCAGTCACCTCCGGCACCTCCCTGTTGGATGCCTTGGCTGCTTTCCTTAAAAGATGCTCCACAAGCAGGGGAATGTCATCGCGTCGTTCACTCAGGGGAGGAAGCGTTACGGTTATCAGGTTGATGCGATAGAAAAGGTCTTCACGGAATGTACCTTCCCTCAGCATGGTGTTGAGGTCAGCGTTTGTGGCGCAGACCACCCTGACATCAGCCCGGCGAGGACGAGTGTCGCCAAGCGGTTCATAAGTATGTTCCTGAAGCACTCTGAGCAGCTTGACCTGGGAGTTTATGTCGAGGTCACCGATTTCATCAAGGAATATTGTTCCCCCTTCGGCGGTGGCGAAACGACCTTCCCTGTCAGTCACGGCGCCTGTGAATGCCCCCTTTCGATAGCCAAACATTTCGCTTTCGAAAAGAGATTGCGATAGCCCACCGAGATTCACTTTCACCATCGGGCCGTTGCGGCGCAGTGAATTTATGTGGAGTGCCTCTGCAATCAGTTCCTTGCCGGTTCCGTTTTCCCCAAGAATCAGCACGGGAGCATTGGTTGGCGCCACACGTTCTATTGTATCGAGCACCGACAGAAGGGCCGGATCCCGACCGATGATCTTGGATCTGTCGAAAGAACCTTGTGACTCGGTTTTTTTATTCCCTGAAAGGGTAAGGGCGGTTGCTACCCTCCCGAGAAGCGTCAGGTTATCCCACGGCTTGGTTATGAAGTCGAAGGCACCGGCCCGTATCCCCTCAACGGCAAGAGGTATGTTGCCCCATGCAGTAATAAGGATCACAGGCACGTCAGGGTGAAACACTTGAATCTGTTTAAGCAAAGTGATACCTTCCTCACCGGAAGTAGCCCTTGTATAGTTCATGTCCATAATCACCAAATCGGGACGAGTGCCTCTTACAAAAGCAATCGCCTCGGTTGGTGATCCGGCAGTGGCCACCTCATAGCCGTTGCGCTTCAGCAATAGCTTAAGTGAGACCCTAACGGAATTGTCGTCATCAACAATCAGAATCATACGTGCAAAATTAATAGAAATTTTCAACTTTTGCAAGTTGCAGGATGACAGTTTTCGTCCACGGCTTTCCTAAGGCCGGGGTATTAATGAGGCCGGCTCTAAGTCCGGCCCCACTTTGAGATCACATCTTCAGCAGAGAAGACCCATTGTCGGCATTATTGAGATTTCTTTTTGCAGTCTTGAAGATCGAGCCGAAATCTGCTGAATAGCTAACCGACAGCACGATCATGTTGCCGTTATCCTTAATGTAGCGCTCCCTATAGTAAGGATTCACTTCAGAGTAGTTCCATGTTGGATATTTGGTGCCTTTCTTGTCGAACATATACATCCAGCTCGCTCCGAAAGTCCAATGCTTGTTTGGAGTGAAATCGAGCTGCAGGGCGTCGCCGTTCTCTTCCTTTCCTATTATGTGGCCGTTAAGGTATTTTCCGGGGAGGCTACGCCAGTATGATACTGTGAAAGGACCCTTGTTCCACCAAAGGCTTATGCTTCCGCTGAAAGAGGTCAGGGAGTGTTCCCAGGCTGCACCCGCACTGTTGTAGTGTGAGAGGTTCAGATACAGGTTTGCGCCAAAACCATGTATTTCATTCAGGCGTATTGAAAGGTCGTTTGAAAATACGTCTTGCTTCTTTGCATTCACTGATTGAGAGAGGAATTTACCGTTGCCGAGATAGGTTATGTCGCGTATAACGCTGTTCTTGATATCAATATATGCTGATTGGAACCAAACTGAAAACAGCTTGTGGTTGTAGGAGGCACTTATCCTATATCTCAAATTCTCCGCCACCTTTAGATCAGGATTTCCGTTCGAGATGAGATAGGGAGTAGTCTGTTGGGCATAGTCGGTGAGCGCGCTCAGCGACGGGATTGAAGGAGAGTACTGGAACGAACCCTGTAGGCTCCATTGCCGGTTGATAGTCCAAGATGCCTGCAGAGTAGTAAGATTCCTGATGAAATGGCGTTTGTTCATGTCGTTTTTGATCCAGAACATCTTTGCTCCGGAGGCAATGCTAAGGTAGACCTTTCCCATCCGTTGTCCAAGCCGGGCATACAGGTAGTTGTTGTTTTCAGTCAGGATTGGTTTGTAGTCGGTTGTCAGATACGAGTTTGTGCTGTGCGACACAGTGTTCTGGAAACCTCCCGAAAGTTGAGTCTTATCACTGAATGTGTGTATATAGCTGATTTCACTGATCAAAGATCTTCTTCGGCTGTCAACATTCATGATATATGATTCATCGTCTTTATCGGGATAGAAATAAGTGTTGTCGCGTCGGTAGTCGTTTGAACTGAGTGTGCCCACCAACTGAGCCTCCAAAGAGTTCTTATCGTTGAAGTCCTGACGTAGGAAAAGGTCGAGAGATGGAGACAGCTCCTTACCCTTGCTTTCGTTTCGGTTGTCGTATTCCCCTGTAGTTGAGTCGATATTATGCGAGTATGCGCGAGAGGCATTCCGGTATGGTGAAATATTGAAAGTGGCAGAGAAGAGGGTCTTGCTGCTTGGACTGAAGTCATATTTCAGTTTCACCGGATGCATGTGGTAGTAGAAAGGTGCCCTGTCATGCTCCTCAAGGTCAACTCGGAATCCGTTGCCGATAAAGCTTTCAGTGGTATTGTCGAATACACTCTGATAGTTTCTCCAGGATGGATTGTACATCAAAGTGAACTGCGAAGGTCCCTGATGGTATGAAGCCTTAATGTTGGCATCCATGAAAGTGGTGTTTACGGCGCTCCGTCCCCAAGCATAGACTTGTCCGCCGTCGTTGCGTTTCTTAAGGGTGATGCTCAGCAGGCCGTTGTTGCCCTTGTCGGCATAACGTGCCGGAGTAATGCGAGAGAACTCCACTTTTGCAATATCCTTAGGTTGCAAGGCATTGACATCGTCCATTGTAGATGGAACGCCGTTTATGAGGATAACCGGGCTTCCTCCGTCCACACTCATTGTCCTGTTGACAGGATTAGCCTGCAGACCGGCGAGAGGAAGCTTCTGGAATAGGCTGAGTGCAGTCGCTGAAGACTTCACATCAGCTATTGAGGGATACACGATAGTCTTGCCGTTGTTGTTTACCACGGCATCTGCTGTCACAGTCAGTTCGTTGAGCTCCACGCTCTTGTCAAGGAATATGGTTCCCAGATTCTGATTGGATGATCCTTGCGCTATAGTGATGTACGCCGGATAGAATCCGGTTTTCTCGATTTCAAGGTTTGCAGATTCTTTTCCGCTTATCTCGATGATGAAATCTCCTTTAGCTCCCGACACTGTGGAGGCAATATTCTTCCCATCCACTATCAACCGGCAGTCCACTCCCTCTAAGGCTGTGGAGTCGGCAGTATTCATTATGGTGCCTTGGATAGTACGCGCTTGTGCGCTTAAGAATGCTGTTGCCAGCATTACCGCGAAGGTTGCATGTTGTCTGATACTCATATTCACTTTTTGTTTATCTTTTCTATAAAGACGATTGAATACCCCGGGATGTGACAGTCATTGTTAAAAAAACTAAAGAATTTTCTGAATATCCGACTCGATGCCGGTGTTTGTGGAGAAATCCCATAGGGTAAGGCTCCTGATCTGGTAGTAGTATCTCCAGTAAAGATACATCTGGTTGATCATGGCCTGGCGACTTTCGTCTTTGCTCAGCTGCGAGTCGTTGAGGTCGAGTGTCGAGATTTTTCCCACCATGAATGTCTCAAGATTTGTGTGATAGCGGGCAGCGGCTATCGTGTCGGCGCGCTGTGATATCTCGAGCTGACGGCGCTGATTGTTGTATCGTTCCACAAGGATGAATATATCCTGGTTGAATTCCATCTGCTCCTTGCGTATACGGCTTTCCACAACTTTCCTGTTGTTTTCCGCCACTTTCACCTGTCCTTTTCTTTTGCCCCAGTCGAGGATTGGGATTGAAAACCCGATTTCAACAACTTGGTTGTCTTTCAGGCGGCTATAGGCATCGGCGGTATTGTTTGCAGTGCCGGTGTAGCCCACCTGAGCAAAAAGATCGATCTGGCGCATGTTGCCTTTCGCCTTTGCCACATTGTAGTCTGCCTCGAGCTGGCGACGTCTGATCTCCCTCGAGAAAGAATTGTTTGAGAGAGCCTTCTCGAGCACTTTAGAATAGGCCAGTTCTCCTGTAGGCACTTCATCCGGCACAGCAGGTTCCAGATCCTCATCATCCTCAATGTCGAGAAATGATTTCAGAGCGAACATAGCAGCCCTGTAGTTGCTCTCCATGTTTGTAAGCGAAGATTCGGCGTTCAGCAGGTTAAGTTCGAGCTGCAGCAGGTCGTTGCGGCTTATCTGCCCCATCTCCCTTTTTGCAATCGCCACTTCATGAAGTTTCTTAGAGTTGTCGTAGTTCTGACGAGCAATGCCGAGATTTTCTTTTGCCATCAGAAGATCGAAAAAATATCCCACGGCGTTCAAGGCCACTTGCTCGGATGCGCTGAAAAATTCAGCTTTCGCCTCCTCATATCGTATCGGTTCGATGCGACGGTTCCATTTCACATGGTTCACACCGAATATCGGCTGATTGAGTGTCAGGGCAATAGGAACAGACATGAAGCGGTTTGAAGCTCCGCTGTCGAGTTGCCTCAGCCAGTCGAGCGAAGTGTTGAGCGACAGGCTTCCGCCCGAGAACCATATATTCTGCTTCACGGATACTTCTCCGTTCATCTGCATCACATTGTTGCGGACAAACGTATAGGATCCGTCTTCAAGCTGATAGGTGCTGTAGCTTTTCCGGTAGGATGGGATGGTGGCTTTGAAAGCCACTTCAGGCAGGAGGTCGGCGCGGTATGTGCGGTAGCTCCAGTAGCTTGTGCGGAGCTGATTGAGCGCCACCGCCGCGTCCACACTTTTAGAACGAGCCATCAACACAGTCTCGTCAAGAGTGATTTCCCTCGCCATTGCAGGCAGCCCTGCCGCCATTAATGCGGCGCAGGCTGCCATGGCTCTACCAATATACTTTTTAATTAATAACACGTTCACTAATGATAAATGATTAACGATAACTTGAATAGTACTTTCTAATCGGTTTTCATCGCGGCCGCAGGAGAGATTCTCATAGCGCGTCGGGCCGGGAAGTAGATGCCCACCGCAATCATCAGCGACATCAGTGCCCAAGCGGCGACTACGCTAACCCAGAAATGCATAGGCTCGAAATATCCGTCATACCATGAGGTAAATTCAAAGTGAGTCAGCAGATAATCGATGATAATAGCAAGAGGGGTGATAATCAGGAGCAACACTTCTCCTTCTCCTAAAATTCGGCGGAAGATATCGGTTTTTTTAGCACCACTCACCATTCGGAGGGCGATCTCCCTATTGCGCTGCTGGGTGCGGAACCAGAATGTGCCTAATATTCCCAAGAAAATATTCACGAGCAGGAACAGCGCGCAGATGATCACGTTGCGGGTCTCGGTCACCGAATTGCGGTTGAAGTCTTCCTTGATGAAGTCGAAAGACTCAGCCGAAGCGACATACCAGTTTCCTACGCGTAATTCCTTGTCGGCATCGGCCATAAGTTTATCCTCGAAGTCTTTGTCCATATTGTCTTTGACTCTTACAGAGAAACCTTCAAAGAACCCCATCATTGCAGGATGAAAGCGTTCGAACATTGATGCCCCTGCCCAACCGTGGACAGTTCCATATTCATTATATTTCATTGGTTTGAAGGAGGCACGGAGCGTCATCGTGTCTCGCCCGCTCAATATCATCTGCTTGCCATAGAGGGGAACCAGAGATCGCACGCCTGCTTTGCGCAGCAGGGCATTGTCGCTCGGAATGATTCTTTCGCGCTGCAGTATTTCTCCAAGTTGCTCAGCTGTCTCTCCGTTGGCACCCTCAATCTTGAACACCTTGAAGAAATCAGGATCCACACGCCTCACGAGAAGAGGAGCATCCGCCATGCTGAATGTGTCTATGTCAAGCTGGTTCGTAGAGTTGTTTGGATTGTAGGGATATGCATTCGAACTCATTGTGACGCTTGAGACTTCAGGCCGGGCAAGGATACGCTCCTTCAAGGTAAGAAGATCGTGATAGCGGTCTTCTTGCGATTCATAATTCACGAAGTCGGGGGCAGCCTCCGTCACTTCCCTCACCTTCACTACGTAGCAATGTTCGGTGTTGAACCCGAGAGGTTCGTTGAGAGTGGCAACAACAGTGTAGATCTTATCGGCAAGCACAAAGAGCACCACCGAGACGATCAGAAGTTCTATCGCCATCCATATATTGGCGCGCCATTCAGCACGCATTTGGGTCAATAGTTTACGTTTCATGTCGGCAGTTACTTTTTGTCCCCTGTCAGGGAGTTTACAATGTTTGTTCTTGAAGCCTGCCAAGATGGTACAGTGGCAGAGATAAGGTTCATAAGGAAGCAGAAGAGAAGTGCTATGCCGAATACACCGACGTTGAACACCATTCCCAATGTAAGTCCTGTCACATCTGCGCCGCCGGCCAGCACTGTCTTTCCACCAAGGAAGATGAATGCAATGCTCATGATGAGTCCGATGAGTCCTGCTACGATAGTAATGATAAGGCTTTCTATGAATATCTCGCTCATTATGGCTATTCTTGTGGCTCCGAAAGCCCTGCGCACACCGATTTCCTCACGGCGATGGCGCAAACGGCTCTGCGTCATGCTGCTGAGGTTGATTGCGGGTATCAGGAGCAGGATTGCATACACAATGAAATTGTGTCTTTTCACACTGTCAATGTCAGGCTCCATATTAGCCCCACGGGAATTGACAGCAGTAAACTGGTCATAAGGGCGCTGGCGGCGGTAGAATTCCCAACCTGCCTGTGCTACTTCAACTTCAAATTTGTCCCACACCTTGTTGTACTCCTCACGAACAGCCGGGATGTCGGCTTTGCTGGGAGCCACAATGATTGCACTGAGCGAGCCCATATAGGTGCACCATGTGAATTTGTCAGTGCCGTTGGATGTAAGTGGCACCCAGAGGTCTGCATCTGCATGGCTTGTCATATTGCTGACATCGCGCACGACGCCACATACTCGGTAAGGCACATGATCGATTGAGAATTCCCGTCCTTCACAATCTGTTGTGTCGAATAGTTTACGGGCAAGTGTCTCGTTGATCACTGCTACCTGTAGTCCTGACTCCACATCAGCTTCCGTGAAAGGATGTCCGGAGATAAAGTTGAAGTCCATCACTTTCCAAAATCCGTGGTCGGTGTCTTTTCTGCTTGCGCCGAAAGATGTTTTTCCGGGTACGGAAAGATGACTTTCCGTATTACTCCAGGTAAATGCACCTACTGCCTCGGGGAGTTTCATCTCGTAGAATGTGCGTCGGATCAGGTCGTAAGACATTCCACCATTCGATGAATTATTTTCCGGGGTGGATCCCCAGTCTTTGTTGCCTATTGAGGCGGAAGTCTGCACGAGCCATCTGTCTCTGTTGCTTTCAGGCGAGAAGGGGACTACCTTTACTTCATCTATCATCACGATAATCATGATGAGGAAGATGGCAAGGGCTGTGCCCGCTATGCTGATGATGCTCAGCAGCGGTTGCTTCTTAAGCGATCCCCACGCCTGTTTGAAATATCTTATCATGGTTGTTTGTTTTTCGTTTTATGTTTTCCGTTTTCCGTTTTCCGTTTTCCGTCGTCCGAACTGAAGACTGAAGACTGACGACTTATAAACTCCGGCTTTAGGGCCTATTCAAAATTATCAGAAAACTTGGCGGCCGTCGAAGAAACGGATGATGCGGTCGGTCTGGTGAGCCTGCTCCTCGTTGTGGGTAACCATCATTATGGTGCGTCCGTCCTCGCGATTGAGAGCGTGGAGAAGATCCATTACTTCGGCACCCATCTTCGAGTCGAGGTTACCTGTAGGTTCGTCGGCGAGTATTATCTCAGGGTTTCCGACAATTGCCCTTGCTATTGCAACACGCTGGCACTGACCGCCGGAGAGCTGTGATGGACGGTGACGCATACGGTGGCTGAGCCCTACACGCTCGAGCACTTCCTTGGCGAGTTTCTCACGCTCAGAGGCACTTGATTTGCGGTAGAGCAGAGGGAGCATAACGTTGTCGATCACATTGAGAGAGTCGATCAGGTGGAAACTCTGGAACACGAAACCGAGCTTCTGGTTTCGGAAAGCCGCGAGGTGAGAGTCGTTCATACCCTCCACGTTTGTTCCGGCGATAGTCACGGTTCCAGAAGTGGGGGTGTCGAGAAGACCTACAATGTTGAGAAGTGTAGACTTTCCACAGCCGGAAGGACCCATCACGCTGACAAATTCACCTTTGTCGATATGGATATTTACGTTTTCGAGAGCCTGGGTCTCGATTTCATCTGTGCGATAGATTTTGTTGATGTCTTTTAGAGTAATCATATTCCTTACTTTAATGCATAATTCATAATGCATAATTCATAATCTGATGATGTCCTATGCAATCTGAAAGATGCCTGGTTATTGTTTTGTGAATTAAATTTTCGTATTCTTTGATAATTATGCATAATTCATAATGCATTATGCATTTGAAGAACTATTCATCGCGTAGAGAGTCTACAATCTGCACTCTGCCAACCCTACGTGCCGGCAACCAAGCACCGATAGCGGCAGTGGCGAGCAGTAGAAGCAGGATAAAGCCTCCGATTATGGAATAGCGGCCAAGTTTAGTGTCGTGCCAAAGCGGACGGATCTGCCGAATCACGTAGTCTTGCACATCTGTCTCCATCGGGAAATCCTGATGGTAAAGATAGATCAGATAGAACGCACTACCAATGAGCCACCCGATGAATGCAACAATGCATGCCTCTCCGATAATGCTCCATTCAATGCGTCGTCTGGTAGCTCCGAATGCGCGCATCACTCCGGCATCAGGGATGCGGGACTTGCACTGCACGTAGAACGTGCCGGCAATTCCAAGCAGCATGTTGACGAGGAAGAAAATCACTATTATCCATTTCTGGGTGAGTTCCCTTTGCTTGTCAGAAAATATCTTGTTGCGTATATCGGAAAAGGCCTGCGGATGAGTGATATAGATATTTCTGGAACGATAATCAGACAATTCTGCTGTCAATTTGTCGATGAAATTCCTTACATTCACCCCTTCCCTGAGTCGGAGAGTTATCCCTTCGGGTTGATCCCAATACCCGTTACCGGCAGGCTCGAAATATACCGGTTGTCTGCTATCTCCTTTACGGTAGGGTGAGTCTGCCGTGATTCCGATTATCTTCTTTATGTCATTTTCATCTTCCTGTCCCCAGTCAAATAGTTTTTTTCCAATTACACTACCATTTTTAGAAAGTGCCTTTGCTCCTGTTTGGCTCACAATGCAGGATTTACCGTCGTTTTGTGGCTCTATAAAAGGATTGCCATTCACGTCCTTTATTCCGTAAGTTGTGAAGAAGTCGGTTCCCGGCTTGAAGTAAATTGACACTATCCCTACGCTGATATCATCTTTTCCATTGGAGTATACGGAATCGGTATTTATGCCATTCCGCGCATAGCTGCCTGACTCAAAACTTTGATTGTATCTGAAAGTTGCCTTTTCTACACCATCGCGTTCGCGAAGCTTCTGGAGCAGTATGTCATAAGCAGCATCCAAGTGTTCCCTATCTGTTGTAATCAGTGTGTCAAATTTTTCAGAAGCCTTGCTAAGTGATGAGAATGTAACACTTACCAGTCGGTCATAATCGTATCCGGCAGGGAAAAGAGCCGAAGTGGTCTTCACGGCGACAGGCTCGATCACGATCCATCCGATGATAGTCACGATGACGACTTCGATAAGAAGACCTATTGATCTTCCGGGGTGGGCGATGAGTGATTTGAATATCTGTTTCATGACTGATTTATCGTTTGGTGTTGAGTGATTCTGTAATCTGTCTGTGCATTGCGATACGTGCCGGTATCCACGCAGATATTATGTTGAGGATGAGGCATATTGCAAGGGTGCCAGCGAAAAGCAATGGGGCGAAAGCCATCTCTCCGGTCACAAATGAAGCCGTGTCGCTGAAGCTGCTTCCTTTGTCGTAGGCAAGTGGCGTCAGCTCAAGAAGGAATGTCCCTGAGAATGTGACGATCAGCCATGCTGCTATAAGGCCCACGACACCTCCCACCAGCGTCAGGATAAGGTTTTCGCTGATCACCATGCTCATCAGACGCGGACGTTTTGCTCCAAAGCAGCGGCGTACTCCTATTTCGGCTCTCATGCGGTCCATGCGCGCCCCGATCAGGCCGCTTATGTTGAGCGCGGGGATAATCAGAAGAACCAGAAGTGCTATTAGGAATGGCTTCCAAAGATCAAGGAAAGTCGGTGCCTCTCCAATCTTGAAATCTGAATCCCAGTCTATCTCCGGATTGATGAGAACATGTTCGGCATGCGACATGACTAAGGGAAGGTAGAATCGGGGAGCAGCTGTGTCCACAGCATTTATGCGGCGGCATATATCGCTTAGCTCGGCACGGAGTTCATTTTCTTTACCGGGTTTGACTTTTATTATGGTTTTTAAAGACCCTGTATATTTGCGTGGAATTTGATCACCATAATAGTTAGTATAAGTTAAAGGAAAGAACACCTCACCGTAAGAGTCGACCGAAAGGGCACTTCCCTCGCGGAATACGCCGGCTATGCGGTATTTCACATGGTCGATGCTGATATAGTTTCCTATAGCCTCCTCATGTGACGGGAAAAGGCGACGCGCGACGTTATCGCTTATGACTGCCACTTTCAATCCAGAGTCGTAATCTGCCTGGGTAAATGGTTTCCCTGCCTTGAACTCATATTTGTAGAAGTCGAAGAAGGATGGCTCAACACTGCGTGTCTCAACGTGGAACTCCGGTCCGTGTCCATCAGTCTGGACCATGGGAAATCCGGGGCTAAATCGCTGAGCTACGGTAATCTTATCAATAGAAGGGATGTCGTTGCGAAGAAACTCGTCGATAAATGACATTCCGAGTCCGTTTGACGATGAGGATCGTTCACTTTTCATCATCGAAGTGTCGATATATACTGTCGATGACCTGTCATATTCAGGATATACGGGGCCCAACTGCCCGTAAAGCAGTATGCCGTAGATCATCGTGAAGGCTATAGTGAAGGCTACGCCCACTACGTAGAGTAGTGAGAAACCGGGGGTCTTCAGCGCCTCTCGTATTGTCTTTGCTATTAATTTCATTGTTGTTTGTTGTTCGTTTTCTGTTTTTCGTTTTCAGAGGGGCCTTAGGGGCCTTAGGGGCTTTAAGGGCTTTAAGGGCATTAAGGGGCTTGTTTCAGGAAAATAATTCTAAATTTAATTCTACATTATCTGACCCTGAGAGTGCCGGTGTCTTTGAAATTGCTCATGTCTGAAAGAACTATCCGGTCGCCGGGTTTGATCCCGCTTTGAACCTCCACATATTCATAGTTGGAGTTTCCGAGTTTTACCTCATGCTTTTCGAGTTTCTTTCCGTCTTGGCTCATAAAGAACAGGTTGTAGGTGCCGGGTCCGGTATAATACGATCCGTTGGGGATACGTATTGCCTCGTCAACCACATCGCATGCTACATATACGTCGGTCTTAAGTCCTGATCGCAGACGGGGATGTGCGTCTTCTTCAAGTCGGACTGTAAATTTTATCACACCGTTTTGCGACTGAGGCGTTAGATTGGAAACAACCCCTTTCAACCGCTCCTTGCCGATTCTGACGATTGCCTGGCTCCCGACTCCAACCTTGCTTGCATAGCTGTCGGATATCTCACCGTCTACCCGGAAGTGCCCGAGATCGGCAATCACGGCAATTTTCTGACCTTCGCTGACTTTCTCACCTATCTGGTCTTGTATGTAGGTCAGAGTGGCGTCGCGTGGTGAGCAAACTCTTGCATCGCTAAGTGTACGGCTCATTTCGCTTAGACTTCGGTTGGCTATGTCGATGTCGAGGTGTTTCACATTTTCAGATGCCCGTGCCACTCGTCCTTCATTGGCAAGCTGTTGCTTCATCTGTTCAAGTTCGAGTCTTCCGGTGCTCACTGCAAGTTCCGCCTGGCGCACACGGTCGCCGGTGCCGGATCCGATGCTGTCGAGATATTTCTCATTGCGCAATTCCACTTCGAGACGGCTCAATGTCATCTCTTTTACTTTCACCTGCATTGCAAGGTCGCTCAGCTTGGTGTCTGAATTGACACGTTGCTGGTCGAGTTCATGGTTTTTCATCGCAATTTGGTCGCTTAGGCGGTTCACCTCGTTTTCTGTGCTTTGAAGATCAAGAAGAAGTAGGGGAGTCCCTGCCTTCACTGAGTCGCCGGCGCGGCAATAGAGTTCAACGATGCGGCTGTTGATGGGAGATGTGATAATCTCTTCAAATGCCGGGCTTACAGTGCCTGTGCCGCTTACGGTGACATCTATCGTTCCGGTGTCGGCAGTGCCAACTGTAAGGTCGGATGCAGCTACTGATGCCCGCATCATTGATCCGAGTCCTGCTACGACTGCCACCACTATGACCACTATCACTCCAATGCGCATCCATTTCTTGCGCTTTGCCTTCAGGCGTTCCGAACTTGATATTTCTCTATCCATATTTTATAAGTTTTCCGTTTTTAAGAGGTGCTTTAATGGCCTTAGAGCCTTTAGGGGCTTTAAGGTCAATATTAATTCTAAATTTGTCATGCAATAAGCGTGCCAAACTTGTAATGTGTTGATTGTTAAGTGCTATTTGATTTTATAGGTGTCCGATTTCGTACACTTTTGTCCGATTTTGTAACTTTAGGAGTCAAGAATAGACCAATGTTCGATTTGCATAATTGAAGCTGTTATATTAATTTTGTGGAAAGACAATGAAGACATAATATGGCGGATAATTATCTTGAAAGGAGGATGGAGGATTTCCGGAATGGGAAACTTGCGGTTAGAAGGGGAATTCCCGGAATCAAGCCCCGAAGCAGGAGGGTTCTGGTGGCAGGTGGATTATCGGGGCCGGCTCTTGAAACAGTGTTTGAGTTCAGGCAGAAGGGATGCAGGGTTGCCGTCTTTGATTCTGACGAAGAAGAAGGACGCCGGATGGCATATCGGCATGGGGTACGCTTTCACCATGTGGATATCAACGACAAGATTGAGCTAAGCAACGCCACATATTCTCTCCTTGAAGTATGGAGAGGAATTGATGTGGTAGTAGGTGAAGAAGGCAAATGCGGAGTAATCAAGCAGAGAATAGAAGAATGGAAAAATTCATTACCGCTTCCAGACCTTTCAGAAGTTGAATTTGTTATTATTATATAAATGTTTTTATCTAATTTAAAATATTTACTTTACAACCATACGTGTGTCTTCTATGCATATACAAAAGTTTGGCTTGTTGAAAGAATAAATTACACTACTAAGGAAAGATATGAATACAGAAATTATAGTTACGCTTGAAAATGGTGCTGATATCAACCTTGTAAGCAGCATAATCGAGAATATAAAGGGAGTCCTTAAGGCTTCCATAAAGAAAGAGATAGGAATTCAGAATGATAATCAACATGAAGAGTGGATGCGAAAAATCAACGAATTAAGCAATAGTGTAGATCCCTCATTAATTGATCTTTCTGATGAAAAAACGAGATATATAATGTCGAAATGAAAAAAATATTTTTAGACACAAATTTTATTATAGATCTTATTTTAAGGGATGAGTATAAAGCTATTTGTAAGAAATTCCTATCAGAAGGTTATATTAACGGAAGATCGTTTTCTATTAGTTTTCTTTCAGTAGCTAATTTTGCTTATATAGCTCGGAAATTGCCGAAAGAAGAATTATACAAATACTTAAATATTTTATCCGAATCATTTCAAATCATAGGTCACAATAGAGAGCAACTTGAAAAGGCAATATATTTAAAGGCTAATGATTTTGAAGATGCCTTGCAATATCAATGTGCAAAACAAGAAAAATGCGAATGTATAATTACACGGAATAAAAAAGATTTTTGTTTCTCGGAAATCCCTGTTCTTTCTGCACAAGAATATTTGACTGAATACTTGATATAAAAATTGATAATTATGGAAATTGGAGATAAATTCCCGGATCTTTTGGGTCTGGATGCAAATGGAAAAGAAGTTAAACTGAGTGATTATCCCGGTAAGAAGTTTGTATTGTATTTCTATCCAAAGGACAACACTCCAGGTTGTACGGCAGAAGCATGCAGCCTCAATGACGGGCTTGATAAACTTGCGGCAGTCGGTTATCAGGTGATAGGCGTGAGCAAGGACTCAGCAGCGAGCCACACTAAGTTTATTGACAAATATGGCTTGAAGTTCCCATTGGTGGCAGACACAGATATGAAACTTTGCCAGCTTGCCGGGGTATGGCAGAAAAAGAAAATGGCGGGACGTGAATACATGGGTATCGTCCGCACCACTTTCCTTCTAAGCCCGGATGGGACTGTAGAGAAGATTATTTCCAAAGTCAACACTAAGGATGCTGCAAATCAGATTCTTAATGACTGAAATTTGATGACGGTTTTTTTTAGTCTTCAGTCTTCAGTCTTAAGTCTTCAGTCTTAAGTCTTCGGGCTTCGGGTTTCAGGGACTGAGGACGCATCTATAGAGCCCTTAAAGGCTTTAAGGCCCTTAAAGCCCTTAAGGCCAGTCTGACAACGGAAGACTTACAACGGTCAACGGAAGACTTACAACGGAAGACTTACAACTGAGACTTACAACTGAGACTTACAATGGAAAGTCATCCACCTAAAAATATTTCCATCAAGTTACTTGATGGAAATATTTTTTACTCCTTCGCCGTAGGTGATCTTCTCTCCGGGGACATCTACGGTGACATTTTTCATTGTCAATCCATCGATATTGTTGAGAAGGAACCCTTTGTCGGCACGGAACCGTGAATCCTCGATCACCACATTCTTCATAGGCATTTCAGGAAGGCCATTGAAGAGAGCTGCACGTCCTGCTGACCTGCACACAACATCTTTGATGAAAATGTTGCGGAATGAGGGGGTCTCAACTGTAACCGGAGGAACAGGAGCACCGGGCTTGATGCCATAGTACATGTCGAAAATCAGAGCCTCTCCGGGTATGTCGGTCATCTTGATGTTGTCGACATAAATATTTTCGACCACTCCGCCACGACCGCGTGTAGACTTGAAACGGAGACCTACGTCCGTACCGATAAAGACACAGTTTCTTGCAACTATGTCCTTGCAGCCACCCGACATCTCGCTGCCGATTACAAAACCTCCATGTCCGTGATATACTGTGCAGCCTTCAATGAGGACATTTGACGAAGGGATACCTCTGTCGCGACCATCCTTGTCCTTGCCGCTCTTAAGGCATATTGCATCGTCGCCCACATCGAAACTGCTGTTTACCAACAATACGTTGGTGCACGACTCAATGTCGATGCCATCGCCATTCTGTGCATACCATGGGTTGCGGATATTGACATTGTCTACAATCAGATTCTCGCAGAGAAGTGGATGCACGTTCCAAGCAGGTGAATTCTCAAATGTCACTCCCTGAAGAAGCACATTAGTGCAACCTATGAATGAAACAAGCACGGGGCGAAGGAAATCGTGGGCTAATTCCAAAGCCTGAGGATCGCCGGAGTGCACCTTTTCCTGAATTTCCTTGCTTCCATATACTTTGAGAATATTCTCGTTAGCAAACCAGATGTCGCCCTTTTCATTTACAACTCCGCTTTGGGTGAGTTTTTTCCACTGTGCTTCAGTTAACTTTGATTTCTTAACCGGTCGCCAGCACTGTCCGTTGCCGTTGATTGTGCCTTCTCCTGAGATAGAGATGTTTTTCTTTCCCCTTGCAGAAAGAGGCGACATGGCACGATATGTTGACAGACCCTCCCAATCGGATTTCATCACCGGATAGTCGGCAAGGTTCTCGCTGAAAAGCAAGAGGGCGCCACGATCGAGGTGTAGATCGATGTTGTCTTCAAACTGAATTGGTCCTGTGTACCAGATTCCTTCCGGAACAATAAGGTGACCACCGCCCTGCGAAGATAGGTTGGCGATAGCTTTTGCAAAAGCTTCAGTGTTGAGGGTTATGCCGTCGTTGACAGCACCGAAGTCCTTAATATTGACCGAACGGTCCGGAATGACCACAGGCTCCACCTGCTTGAGGTTGACCGGTAGATTACGGTAGAATTTGCCGTAATCTTCGGCATAAGCCGAGAATACCGCGAGGCAAGTAGCCGTCAAAGCGATAAATGTTTGCTTTAGGTTTAGTTTCATGATGGGTTATTGGGTATTGGATTGTTGGGTTATGAGGTTATTTAACCTTTAACCCATTGATCATTGATAATTAATCGTTAATCGTTAATCATTAATCATTGATTACTGTCCAAGGCTTGTTCAAGGTCGTTGATGATGTCTTCAACATCTTCGATTCCCACTGAAAGGCGTACAAGGTCGGGGGCAACTCCTGCCTCACGCAGTTGCTCGTCGGTCAGCTGACGGTGGGTATGGCTCGCCGGATGAAGCACACATGTGCGCGCGTCTGCAACATGAGTGACAATGGAAATGAACTTAAGCTTATCCATAAATTCAATTGCATCCTCCCGCGTACCTTTCAAACCAAATGAGATCACACCGCATGTGCCATTTGGCATCTGCTTCTTTGCCAGCTCGTAATATTTATTTCCGGGAAGACCGGCATAGTTGACCCAGCTGACTTTCGGATGCTTTTCAAGCCATTCTGCAACTTTCAGTGCGTTCTCACAGTGACGTGGCATGCGAAGGTGAAGGGTCTCAAGCCCTATGTTCAGAAGGAAAGAGTTGTGGGGAGAAGGAATCGAGCCGAGATCGCGCATCAGCTGTGCAGTCGCCTTGGTGATGAAAGCTCCTTTGCCGAAAGCCTTTGTGTAGGTGAGGCCATGATAAGAATCATCGGGTGTGGTCAGTCCCGGGAATTTTTCAGCGTGTGCTTCCCAGTCGAAATTGCCGCTGTCGACTATCACACCACCAACGCTCGTTGCATGTCCATCCATATATTTGGTGGTGGAATGAGTGACTATGTCTGCTCCCCATTCGAATGGGCGGCAGTTGACCGGGGTGGCGAATGTGTTGTCGACAATCAAAGGAACCCCGTGCGCGTGCGCAACGCGCGCGTACTTCTCTATATCAAGCACGTCGTTGCTTGGATTGGAGATTGTCTCTCCGAAGATGAGCTTGGTGTTTGGCTTAAAAGCAGCTGCGATTTCCTCCTCAGTCGCATTGGGGCTGATAAATGTGCAGTCTATGCCCATCTTTTTCATTGTCACGGAGAAAAGATTGAATGTGCCGCCATAGATAGCAGAAGAACAGATGAAATGATCGCCGCTCTGGCAGATGTTGAAAACGGCGTAGAAATTTGCCGCCTGTCCTGATGATGTGAGAATGGCAGCTACGCCCCCTTCGAGCTCCGCTATTTTTGCGGCTACAGCATCGTTGGTAGGATTAGCCAGACGGGTGTAGAAATAACCGTTCTCTTCCAGGTCGAATAGACGGGCCATCTGCTCGGAAGTTGAATATTTAAATGTGGTGCTTTGGATGATCGGGAGCACACGCGGCTGGCCGTTTTCGGGTTTCCAGCCCCCCTGCACACATATCGTGCCTGTATTCATTTTTGCCATAATTCTGATGATGAAAGTGCAAAACTACAAAATTTATGTGATAAATCAAAATTTTATGATGTGTTGGGGGGGGATGGTCGAAATAATATGTTTAAAAACATGTTTGGTTAAAAAAAGCAAAAAAAGGATAAAAAAGTATAGGTATGGTATGTTTTTTTTTCATAACTTTGCTTTTTGAAAAGTGTAGCCTGCCAAAATCATTGCGAAATCCAATGTTTTAGATGATACATTCTTAACCTTAAAATTAGAGTAACTAAATAACTAATAACTAATTTATGAACGCAAACAAGAAAAAAGCGACGCTCATTTCTTGCGCGGTTGTGGCCGCGCTGACATGCAGTGTGCCTCAGGCTTGGGCTGCCGGTTCACAACTTCCGGCAGAACAATCCTCGCAGGTGGAGAGCAAAGTTCGTGGAGTCGTCACGGATGTAAACGGTGAGCCACTCATCGGTGCAAGCGTGATGGTTAAAGGAACAAGTAAAGGTACGGCAACTGATCTCGATGGTAATTATACTATCGATGCCAAAAAAGGTGATGTCCTCACATTCAGCTATGTGGGATATATTCCTTCTGAGGTGAAAGTCGGCGATGATCCTGTTATCAACGTTGAACTTCAGGAAAATGAAAATAACCTCAACGAGGTTGTCGTTGTGGGTTATGGTGTTCAGAAAAAGAAACTCGTCACCGGTGCTACATTCCAGGTGAAAGGTGAGCAGATTGCACAGATGAACACAAGCAACGCCCTTACAGCAATGCAGTCAACCGCTCCCGGTATGCAGATCACCCAGTCTTCTACCCAGCCGGGTAAGGGCTTTAAGGTAAACATCCGTGGTATGGGTACCATCGGTGAATCGTCTCCGCTTCTCGTTATCGACGGTATCGTGTCCGGTACAGTTGACAACGGCCTTAACGGTCTTAACCCTAACGACATCGAAAGCATCGACGTGCTGAAAGATGCTGCTTCTGCTGCTATCTACGGTGCCCGTGCAGCAAACGGCGTTGTCCTCGTGACTACAAAGCAGGGTAAGGAAGGCAAGATGTCGATCACTTACGACGGTTTCGTTGGCTGGTCAAACCCCTATCGTGCTCCCGGTTCTCTCAATGCACAGCAGTATATGGATGTGATCAATGAGACTAACTTCAACACCTACGGTACAGCTACAAACTGGAGCGCTTTCGTTCCTCAGGCTATCCTTGACAAGGTTGCAAACGGTTGGCAAGGTGAAGACTGGTTTGATGTATACCGCAACAAGAATGCTTTCCAGCACAGCCACGCGCTGACTCTTGCAGGTGGCAACGACCGCAGCAAGTTCTCTATCTCAGTCAACTACAGCGATCAGGAAGGTATCCTCGGCCGCGACAATGCTTCAGACTATTCACGCTACGGTGGCCGCATCAATTCAGAGCATATCCTGCTCAAGGGTAAGGACCACAGCATCATCACTCTCGGTGAGAACCTTTCTTACTGGTATCACTCAAGCCATGACCTCGCTGAGGGCAACGGATACTGGAACATCATGCAGCCAGTCTATGCCAACTCACCTCTCGTGCCTGCCTTCAATGAGGATGGAACACCTACAAACTTCACACAAAATGGTGCAGGCTGGAGCTCTATGATTTTCAGCAACCCTTATGAAGGTTTCATCAACGGTCAGTATAACTCTCTCAACCGCAACCGTGATTTCGGTGTAGGCGCTACTTTCTACTGGATTATTGAGCCTATCAAGAATCTTAAGTATCGCGGTCAGATCAACACAGGCTATAGCGCAAGCAACAGCCGCAGCACTTCAAAGCCATTCTCTGTAAGCTCAACTTCAGCCAGCGGTAACTATGGCCTGAACCAGAGCTCATATCAAAGCTCAAGCCTTTCTGTAGAAAATACAATTTCTTATGTTCTTCCGAGCTTCGGTAATAATAATATCGATGTCCTCGTCGGCCAGTCAATTGAGAAGTCTAACTGGTCTACAGGTATGAGCATGGCTTTCAGTGATTCCCCTGCCGACTTGAACTCACTCGTTCTCAACGGATGGGACTTTACTATCCCATCAAACATGTCAAACATGACCGGTTATAGCGGTTATGACAACCCGAAACAGGGCAGCATCGCTTCTTTCTTCGGCCGTTTGAACTACAACTATGACGAGAAGTATCTTCTTACAGCAATTGTTCGTCGCGACGGCAGCAGCAACTTCGCTCGTGGTCATCGCTGGCACACCTATCCTTCAGTTTCTGCAGGTTGGGTGATGACAAACGAAAGCTTTATGGAACCGGCTCTCAACGTAATGGACTTCTTCAAGATCCGTGCAAGCTGGGGCCAGAACGGTAACTGCCAGATCGGTAACTTCTACTATCTCTCTAATATCGGCTTCTCCCCGACAGACTATGCGGACTATGGCTATAAATTCAACAGCAACCTTTTGGCTACTGTAGAAGGTACCTATCAGCCGGGTGCTTATGCACAGAACGTTCCGAACCCTGACATCACATGGGAAACTTCAGAACAGATTGACCTCGGTTTCGATGCACGCTTCCTCAGCAGCCGCTTGGCTTTGACCTTCGACTGGTATCGCAAGACTACTAAGGACTGGCTCGTTCAGGCTCCTCTCAACGATGTCCTCGGTTATGAGCAGGCAGCTATGATCAACGGTGGTGACGTTAGAAATGAGGGTGTTGAACTTGCACTTTCTTGGAATGACAATATCGGTGGTGAATTCACTTATCACGTAAATGTAAGCGCTGCCTACAATAAGAACAAGGTGACTCGTCTTGCCACTTCATCCGGTAAGATCGGCGACGGCGAAAGCAGCGCTCTCTTCCAGAACTCATCTTATGTATCACTCGTTGAGGTTGGTCACCCGATCGGTTACTTCAGCGGTATGAGTCACAGCGGTATCTGGCAGAATCAGGCTCAGATCGATGCAGCCCGTGCTGCAGGACAGGCAGTTCTTGCCACAGCTCAGCCAGGCGACTTCATCTGGGATGACTTCAATCACGACGGTGTCATCACACTCGACGGTGACCGCCACGAAATCGGTGACCCGAACCCGGATTGGACACTCGGTATCAACCTTGGCTTCAACTGGAAAGGCTTCGACTTCAGCGCAGCCGGCTCAGGCGCATTCGGAATGCAGGCTATGCAGTGCTACCGCACAGCTCTTCTTGCAAACCAGTATGCCAACTACACTACTGACATCCTCAACCGTTGGCATGGTGAAGGCACAAGCAATTCAGTTCCACGCCTCGTTGTAGGTAGCGAGAACAATCAGTGGGTATCAACCTACTACATGCAGAATGCAGACTACTTCAAACTTCAGAACATCACTCTCGGTTATGATTTTGCGAGTCAGTTCAAGACTCCGTTCCAGCAGCTCCGTCTCTATGCACAGCTCCAGAACCTCTGCACTATCACAAAATATACCGGTGTAGATCCTGAAATCGGTTCTAACGGTGGTCATGGCGATGGCTGGGTACGTGGTATAGACGTTGGTCTTTATCCTTCCGCCCGTTCGTTCTTGTTTGGCGTGACTATCAAATATTAATACTACTAATATCAAGAGAAACTATATATAAGTTATGAAAAAATATCTTTTGATTGCATTAGCTTCAGCCGGGATGCTCTCGCTAACATCTTGCGAGGACTTCCTTGACTCGAACAACTATACTCAGGCCAATACAGGCAACTATCCCGCTGCGGCGGCCGACCTGAACAAGGAGTTGTCTGCTCTTTACGGTGTGATGAATCAATATTGCAGCGATCCTCTGCAGACTCCATGGATGGTATGGAATATAATGTCTGACGATTCAAACGGTGCCGGTGGTACAGGTGATATCGAGGCACATGCCATCGGTCATCTCATGACCAATAAGGATGCGCTTTACAGCAGCGCATGGCACAACACTTATGTGGGAATCGCTCGTGCAAATGCCATTATCTACTCAGTAGATGCTTTTGACTGGACCGGCAACGAGACTACCCGCAACCAGCTTCTTGGAGAGGCTTACTTCATGCGCGGACTCTTCTATCTCTGGGGAACTCAATTCTGGGGCGATATCCCTGCATACTGGGCTTCTGCAGCTCCCGACCCTTGTCCGCAGCAAAGTGCAAAGGACGTGATTTTCCCTCATATCCTTGCAGACTTTGTTTCGGCTTACAATCTTATGACTAACGGTGCCACTACTTGGGGCGACGGTCATGCTATGAAGGGCGCGGCCGCCGGCTATCTTGCACGTGCATATATGTTCTATCAGGGTTTCTACAACAACGCCGGTGAGCTTGCCACTGCAAACCTCGCTGATGTTGAGCTTCCCGAGCAGGAAGGTGTCAGTGGAGCTCTCTCAAAGTCATTTGTAGTTTCGGCTCTTGAAGATTGTATCAACAATTCAGGTGCCCAGCTTATTCCTGACTTCCGTCAGCTCTGGCAGTACACCAACGAACTTACTGCTCCCGATTATGCTTATGTTAAGGATCTTGCAGACAATGGCCAGTTCTGGGCAGGCAACGGCAACCGCGAACAGCTCTTCCAGGTTCAGTTCTCAAACATCGCTACCTGGAACGGTACTGTAGGAATGGGCTTCACCAACATGACATCTCTTTATTGCGGTCTTCGTTGCGATGCCAACGAAGCGAAACAAGAGAATGGAGGTCCGGAAACCCTTCCCTTCGGGCAAGGCTGGGGACAGGGTGTCTTCAATATGAACTCTGTAAATGAATGGAAAGCAGTGAAGTCGGCACCGGACGGGAAACAAGACCCACGTTTTAAAGCAACCGTGCTCGACTGCGAAACCGAGCTACAGCAGTTTGCCTACACCACTTCATGCTCAGAGGAAACCGGCATGTACAATAAGAAATGGATTGCTGTTACTTGTAGCGAGTCTTCATGGTCTGATCACACCTACGCATATACTTGGTGGGGTGTCTATCGTTTGAATAATACTACTAAGCCTAATACTAACGGAAACTCTTTCCAGGGCGACCATTTCAATGACATCGTTCTTCTCCGTCTGTCTGACGTGATGCTTATGCATTCAGAGTTGACTGGCACAGCCGACATGATGAACCGTGTTCAGGAGCGTGCCGGTGTTAACAAGACTGGCTATTCATGGGAAAACATTAAGAAAGAACGTCGTTGGGAGTTCTTTGGTGAGGGCATCCGTTTCAACGACCTCCGTCGTTGGTCGGGAATCAATGGTGGTGAAAACTGTGAGGCAGCGCTTGCTCTTGAGAAACAGAACGGCTCAGCTGTAAACTATACAGGACGTTGGACCACAATGCATCATGCATCAACATCATGGGCTCAGCGTTATGCGCAGACCAATGGTTTCTTGCCGATTCCTCCCGGACAGATCAACATTGTGAATGATCCAGAAGTGCTCAAGCAGAATGCAGGTTGGGATTCCAGCTCACAGGATTGGAACATGGCAAGCACACCGGTTTATTAATCCATTAAATGAAAAATGAAATGAAAAAGACTCTATTTATATTGGCCGTTGCCGGGGGCATGATTCTGACCTCGTGCGACCCCCAGAAGGCTGAAGGTGTGTTCGACAAGGTCACCATGACCTCAGAAAGCCTTATGCAAGGAGCGGAATTCGCTCAATATGATGCAGTGAAGGATGACGCCGGTAATATTACCTACGTTCCCTCTGAAACAGGTAACTATATTCAGTTCAACTTGCCAGAGGTTTCAGCTGTCAACATCTATTATGTTAAGAACGGAGATAAGAAGACCCTTTCTTATGGTCGTGCCGGTGGTATGTTCTATTACGTTCCATCTCGTGGAAGCGACGAACTTCAGACTCTTTATTTTGCTTTCACCAACACTGACGGCACTGAAGTGGTTGCCGAAAAGCAGTTCAGACTGAAAGTTGCCCAGGCTCTTGAACCCGCTGTCAAGATTCTCGTTTCAAACAATGGTGTGAAGAAATGGAAATGGATGCCTACATCTGCCAACGGCGGTGCAGTCTGGGGTAACGGCGGTTACCTTGCAGGCGAGCAGGATGGTAGCGATAACATCAACGGCGCCTGGTGGGGTTGCGGTGTCATCGACAGCGATTGTCCCAATACATTCGCTGATCAGACAGATCATGCCGCCAGCCGTTGGCCTGAAGTGCAGGGTGAATGTTACGCTCTCTCTTATATGGAGTTTAATGAAGATGGCTCCCTCACTGCCTACAGCAATGAAGGTGTGAAGATTAATGAAGGCACTTTCTCCATCAAGGACTACAACAACAATGAAATTACAAACGCTGACAAGTTCTCAAGAGGTACGCTCGAAACATCAGAAGGCGCTATCCTCTGGCCGTTCGCAATCAACACAGGTGGTATGCAACCCACCGCATTTGAAATCGGTTGGCTTGATCCTGCCCGCATGATTCTCATCTACGCTGCTCCCGACAAAGGCGGTTGGGAGGAGTGTACATGGTGGTCATTTATGAGTGATGATGATCCTTCTGGCATCCTCGCTTCTCATGACTGGCATTGGAAACCTACTGAAGTCAATGGTGGTGCTGTTTGGGGTAACGGAGGTTACTGTGCGGGTTCACAGAATGGTACAGGAGCTATCAACGGTGCTTGGTGGGGCTGCGGAGTCAACGACGGTGATTGTGTCAACACATTTGCCGATCAGATGCAACACGCAGGTCCTGCATACATTGAAGGTGAAGAATATTCAACTTCTAAAATGGTATTCAATGAAGATGAAGCTTCAATCACCGTATTCGGTAAGGACGGAAATGAACTTCGTGCAGGATCTTTCTCTTTAGATTGGACACCAAATCCTGATCATTTTAGCCTTGGCACATTGAATACAAGTGCAGGAGCAATTTTATGGCCATTTGCTATAAACAGTGTAGATGCTGATTTCGTCGGAGAGGCTCAGCCGACAAGTTTTGAAGTCGGCTATCTCGGTTCTGATGCGCTTATCCTAATCTATTCAGGAAAAGGTGGTGGCAGCTGGAGCGAATGTACTTGGTGGTCATTCGGTAAGTAATCCATTGAATTAATGCACAATGCATAATGCATGATGCATAATTTGAAACTATAACTCAATAAGGGATGCGCATAACTTTGCGCATCCTTTATTTCTTATTTATTAATATTGGATTGATTACTTGACTTATCTCCATCTTTTTTATCTTAAAACACCTATATAGAACATATATATTATAACGGGAATAATATTATATATTCTCATTATTGTTTTCTATGAAATGGTGAGAGGAAAGAGGAGTGTGCAAATTGTAAGAAAATCTCTTTTTGAAACTAATTATTTCAAAATTTTGTTGTATCTTTGTAAAAATTATAATCATTGAATATGAGAAGACCAAAGATAGTACAACGAGTTTCAAAGATTTTGCATCAGGTTGCTCCTGATAGCAAAGTCATTTTATATGGGTCAGAAGCAAGAGGAGACGCACGAGCTGATTCTGATATCGATGTGCTAATTATTCTTCCTGATGATTATGAAACTTATGCACAACGAAAGATAGAAATAACTGAGAGTCTATACGATGTCGAACTGACCACCGGAGTTTCAGTATCTCCTCTTATCGTTCTAAAAAGCCTTTGGGAACGTATGACTACTCCTTTTACATGCAATGTCGCTAAAGATGGAATACCCCTATGAAAACGGATTTGTCATTAAAAGATCGAAAATCACTCATTGAATATCGATTGTCAAGAGCCTCGGATACACTTAGAGAAGCTGTATATAATGCAGATGGAGGTTTTTTTAACACTGCAGTAAACCGGTTATATTATAGTGCATATTTTGCTGCATCGGCTTTAATGTTAGCCAATGGATTGACGGCTGCGACGCATGCTGGTATCAAAACAATGTTGTCTCTTCATTTTGTAAGGACTGGGAAACTTGATGTCGAATATGGAAAGACTTTCCTAACTCTTTTTGAAAATCGCCAATCGGGAGATTATGAAGATTTCGTGTATTGCGATTTAAATCTATTCAATCAACTATATCCTAAAACATTAGATTTTATCAATGCTGTAAAATTATTGATTCCTAAAGGAGATAAACTTATTAACTCTAAGGAAAAATGAATAATGATTGGGATAAGTGTGGAGTATCCAACGTAATCAAATATGACAATATGAAAAATCTATTATATCTTATATTCGCGGTTATATGCACCGGTATTGTCTGCTGCACCGGCAATAAAGAGGAGTATGTCATCAAAGGCTCCACTACACAGTCCCGGCTTGACGGAGAGCGTGTCTTCTTAGTGCCTTATGGAACGAAATCTTTTGAAGATAGCATAGGGGTTGATTCAACTGTTATCAAGAATGGTAAGTTTGAATTCCGAGGACATAAGGGTGAGTTTCTTGCTCGCGTAACAGTCGACAAGAGGGTACGCTACGGAACTCAAGACTTGTTGATTATCACAGAGCCGGGAGAGATAACAGTAGTGATCGACAGTATCTCGAGTGGCAAAGGAACCCGGCAGAATGACTTGTTGCAGGCTTGGAAAGTAATTAAGGAAGATCATGACAAGGTGCAATGGAATCAGTCGCAGCATATCAAGTATCTACGTGAGCAAGGAGACACTGTCTATGCCAATGCCCTTTCCGATTCATTGAAGGCCTACAATGCCCACTATGTTGAGATGATACAGGCCTTGATGAAGCCTGTCGGTGCCGGACCTGCATACGATTGGCTCAAGAAACTTTATGGAGAACCGCAGTAACGCGATTTATCGTGCTTCATACTTGCATATTTGGGGGATTATTTGTAAATTTGCTGAAAATTGAGCAACCTCAAATCATGGCAGACGAAATAAAGAATGGAGATGCTGCAAAAGTGTCTCCATTGTTTCAATATACAGGAGTAATCATATATTTGGCTACGGGGATTGCCGACTATTGGTTTTGGGCAGTCCCTTACAGAGCGGCACTTAGCTATAGGGAGCAGATGCAGCTGTTTCAGACCACTTGGCGCTATTTCACCGATTCTCTTTCCAGACCTGCCGGTGTGGCAACCTACATCGGTGAATTCCTGACTCAGTTCTTCAATAATTATTGGGTTGGGGCGGCCATATTGACCGCGCTGCTATTGCTATTCCTTTTTCTTTGCAACTGTATAAACTGCAGATTTGCATCACAACCGATTAGTGAATCTTCACGTCAGGGGCTTGCTGCCGCATTCTGTAAAAGGAGTTGCACCTGGATGTATTCATGTCTGGCACTCGCGTTTGTTCCGTTGTCGGGACTTTGGCTTTTCTTAGGGAATGCCAATCTTAATATGAGTTTTATTATTGCCATCATATCTTCTTTAGCGGCGGCGTCGGGTTTTAAATCGCGGTCTTCCGGTTGGCTGCGCTATCTATGGATGCTTGTGGGGACAACGTTGCTATATTGGTGGATGGGGCCAACTGCCATAGTATTTACATTGCTAATCTTAGCGTCAATTTGGAAGGATAACACTAACGCTGTAGTATCAAATACGATTTTCTCGATAATAGCCCTTGTGTGGCTGTCGGTGAATTTCTACCTATGGTCACTAATAATCACATACCCTGTCAGCTATCAGCTTATTGGTATAGGATATATCTTGAATCCTGATGCCCTTGACAAATGGCAGCTTATAGTTGAGACCCTCTGCGTCATAGTGCCGATTACAGGCTTCTTTTTGGCAAAGGTTTCTCAGAAAATCGTTGTCCCTGTCGTGGCAGTTCTTGTTATTGCAGGTGTTGTGATTCTCTATCCAAAGGCCTACGACAAACTGATCTACCGGATTATGGAATATGACTATCTGGTGAGGACCAACGATTGGTTGGGGATTCTTGAATATTCAGACGAGCATAATCCGGAGATACCTATAAGTGTGTGCGCCACAAATCTTGCATTGGGGATGACCGGACAACTTGACAGCCGAGCATTCGATTACTACCAGCACACGGCTGAAGGTCTGTTCCCTCCATTTGTGAAGGAGACACTGTCGTCGTGGACCGGTGGCGAGGTAGCTTTCCAATTGGGAATGATCAACACGGCACAACGTTTCTATTTCGAGGGAATGGAAGCGATTCCTAACTACAACAAGAGCGTAAGGGCAATAAAGAGACTGGCGGAAACTGCCATGATCCGTGGTGATTATCAGATAGCCCGTAAATATTTAGGATTGCTGGAGAACACCATTATCTACAAAAATTGGGCAAAAAAGAATCTTGAACTTATCAAGGACCCGAATGGTGTGGACAAACATCCGGTTTATGGACAGCTCAGAGCAAGAATGATAGATGAGGAATATATGTTCAGCGAAGGGGAACTCGACAAGACATTCGGGCAGTTATTTATGAAAGATCCAAGAAATGATCTGGCAAAGCAATATCTCGTTGTCTATCCTCTATTGCAGCGCGATCTGAATAAGTTTATACAATATATGGGAGTGGTTGCAGAAGATTTGCCAAACTATAATCCGCTGCTTGCCCAGCAGGCCATGGCATTTATCTCTATGAAAAATGGACAACCTATTCCCCGGCAAATAGTGCCGGAACATGTAGAGCAGTCTCTGCGTAATTTCGCCACTGCGTGGACCTCAAAAGACCCTGCGCGTATTGAACCCTATAAACGCACTCTATATCATTATCTTATATCCAATGACTAAGCAGCAATGAAAGATTATATTCGTTTTCCGTTTTCCGTTTTCCGTTTTCCGTTTTCTGCCTTGATTTCATTATTCGTGATCTTGATTGCAGGATGCGGCGGAAAGCCTACGGATGTGGAGAAAGTGACAGGAGAGCCTCCAATATTTCCTGATTATGTAGGGGTCACTGTCCCTGCCGGTATAGCACCGCTCAATTTTTCGGTTGTCACTGCTGATGGTGAAACTGCGGAAAGGGTTGATGTGATAGTTAAGGGTGCCAAAGGTGGTGAGATAAAGTCAAATGGGAAATATGCCGACTTCAATTCTGATAAATGGCAAAAACTTACTGAGGAAAACCGCGGAGCTGACCTGACTGTTTCAGTATGTGCCAAAATTGGCGGCAAGTGGTTTCAGTATGACGATTTCAAGATAAAGGTCAGCCCATATCCTCTTGAAGAATGGGGATTAACCTACCGCCGTATCGCTCCCGGCTATGAAGTCTACAGCAAGATGGGAATATATCAGCGGGATCTGAGCAATTTCGATGAGTATGCAATTATTGAAAACACGATGACCGACGGTCAATGCTACAACTGCCACACATCAAACCGGACGAATCCGAAGGAGTTTGTTTTTCATGTGAGAGGCGAGCATGGGGCGACCATGGTTCAGAAAAATGGGGAATGCACTTGGTTGAAGGCGAACAACGAAGACTTGGGTGGATCGATGGTGTATCCTTATTGGCATCCATCGGGACGCTATTGTGCTTTTTCAACCAACCAGACTCGTCAGGGATTCCATATTTCAGGCCCGAAGCGACTGGAGGTGTTCGACCTGTCTTCCGATGTCCTTGTCTATGACACGGAGAAAAACGAGATATTGCTCGACACTCTGCTAAATACTAAAGAATGGTCGGAGAACGCACCTTCTTTCTCGCCGGATGGCAAATGGCTCTATTTCACCACCTGCCGGCAAAAGAATTATCCGTTGGAGTATAAGGATGAGAAATATGATCTTTGCCGTATTGCATTTGATGAGAAGACGGGGCGATTCGGCGACAAGGTGGATACGTTGTTCAATGCTGCGCAACGAGGGAAGAGTGTGTCGTGGCCAAGACCTTCTTATGATGGCAAGCATATTCTCTTCACTCTAAGCGACTATGGCTATTTCAGCATCTGGCATAAGGAATCTGACCAGTGGATAATTGACTTGGCGACGGGAGAGGCCCGTCCGGTTGATGAGATCAACAGCAAAGAAGCCGATAGTTTCCATAACTGGAGCGACAACAGCCGATGGGTGGTTTTCACATCACGTCGTGACGATGGCCTTTATTCCAAGCTTTACCTTACATGCATTGATGACAAGGGACAATTCTCAAAACCATTCCTTTTGCCTCAGGCGAATCCTTTGGAATATTACGGAAATTCGCTCTATTCCTTCAATACACCTGATTTCACGAAGGAGAAGGTGGAGTTTGACAGCAGGGGGGCAGTTGATGCTATTCTTTCGTCGGAAAGGGTGGCTACAACTGTTAATGGAGGGGGGTGAGGCTTGAGTCTTCAGTCTTAAGTCTTCAGTCTTAAGTCTTCAGTCTTAAGTCTTAAGTCTTCAGGGTTCAGGGTTCAGGGTTCAGGGTTCAGGGTTCAGGGTTCGGTTTGTTTTTTAGTTTTTGATAATGAGATACAGAATAATATATCGCAGTGTGGTTTCGACATTGGTTTTTGTCGGGATAATGCTGTTTTTGTGGCTCGGATGCCCGCAATATCTGATGTATCAGGAGCAGTATCAGCTGTTTCTTTTCACGGGAGACTATTTTCTGGAGACTGTCGCCGTGCCGGGTGGATTTGCCGATTATATTTCGGAATTTGTGGTGCAGTTCTTCTACGTCCCTCTCTATGGCGCTATAGCGGCAGCCTTGATTCTAACTCTGTCTCAAGTTTTCTTAGGATTGGCGTGCAGGAATTGCAATCTTGCAGATGCTTCGTATGCCGTTGCCGCCCTGCCGGCGGTTCTTTTCTTAGGCGCGATGGGGGATGAGAATATTCTGATGTCGTTAGCAACGGCATTGACGCTCACAACCCTTTTCATTTATCTTCTTTCACTTATTGACAACAAGTCACTACTTACTGAAGCTCTTTGTCTGGTGGTTGGTTTTGCATTTCTTTATTGGCTTGCCGGTGGATTTGCATTTGTATTTGTTGTGGCAGGAGGAATTATTCGCCGGCGCCCTATATCGCTTCTTATAGGGATATTATCCGCATTTATCATTGTGTGGCTGATTCAGAGGATATGGTTTGAGCAATATCCACTCGATGTAATGCTCCTTGGAATCAACTACTATCGTATTCCGGAGCACTATCCGGGACATATCTACATAATTGCGTCGTGCACATTGCTTGCTCCTTTACTGACTTTGGCTAATGGAGGAAGGAAACTTGCAAGGATTGTTTCCTATGTTTCTATTGTGTTGGTAGGTTTTATCGGCACATTCTATGCAAGGATGTCGTTTAACGAGGGCAAAAGCCGGGTTTTTGCTTACGATTCACTCGTGCGTCAAGGCCGATGGTCTGATATTATTGATATGGCATCGAAAGAGAGACCTTCTGATCCGTT
This sequence comes from uncultured Sangeribacter sp., assembly GCA_964421525.1. GTDB lineage: Bacteria > Bacteroidota > Bacteroidia > Bacteroidales > Muribaculaceae > Lepagella. The sequence continues at coordinate 40,310 of CAYQXG010000005.1, forward strand.
GTCGTTGCAGGCAGTGAACCTTGCATTGGGAATGACCGGACAACTGACAGAGACAATGTTTAAGTTCGATCAAAAAGGAATGAGAAGCCTGATAGGAAGAGACCGCCTCGACAACACCTCGCAATTGATCACGGCAGAGGCTTTATATCGTTTAGGGCTCACAAACATAGCATTCTCGACCACATTCGATCTGCAGGAGGCAATCATGAATAATCGCAAGAGCGGACGATTTATGAAACGAATGGCGGAATGCATGCTCATCAATGGAAATTATGATGTGGCTGAGAAATATATAAATATTTTGAGAAAAAGCCTGTATTATGCGGATTGGGCAAACCGGGCTTCGGCACTCTTGGGAGACGACCGGGCAGTGGAATCGCATCCAATCTATGGACCTCTAAGGCGGAACGCTTTCAAGAGGGAGGCATTCTACAACTATTTCCAACTTGACAGGATATTGGCAATCCTGGCAACTGAGGGCAATGGAAACAACCCTCTTGCCATGCAATATTTCTGTGCAGCCGCTATGCTCACCGGGAATTTGCCGGAACTTGCCGGAGGATACGGTTATTTGGCTCAACAATATGGCGAGACACGAATACCCCGGCATGTGGAGGAGGCTCTGGCACTATATTGGACAAGCTCGCACAATTCATTTGATGAAATTCCGTTTCCTATTAGTCAGGATGTGAAGAAACAAACAGCTGATTTAGCCCGTACGGCAATGCAGAATCAGAATAATCCTGCTGCTTGGCGCAGTGTTGCTCCAGGGTCTTATGGAGTATATTTCTTGGAACTCATGCGCAACAAGTCGCAAACTGCTCAATCACAAGAGTATCATCACACACATGAATAAATTGCAATGAAAGAATATAGATTGTTTTCCGTTTTCCGTTTTCCGTTTTCTGTTGGGATTGTCTTTTTGATGATCCTGTTGTCGGGATGCGGAAGAAGGCCAAAGGATATGCCGGCAATTGCAGATCAACCGAATATTTTCCCGGATTATGCCAACGTCACAATTCCGGCTGAAATTGCTCCTATGAACTTCAATGTCACTGATAAGGATCTTGATCAAGTATATGTCAAGGTCACCGGTTCAAAAGGAGGGGAAATCGAGACTCAAGGAAAATGGGCTGACTTCAACGAGAAGGATTGGCACAGGCTGACAACTGAGAATGTAGGAGGGGAACTGACTTTTGATGTGAGTGTGAGATATAAGGATGGGCAATGGAGACGGTTTGCTCCCTTCCGGATGTATGTTAGTCAGCAACCGCTGAAGGATTATGGTGTTGTCTACCGAAAGATAGCCCCGGGCTATCAGACCTACAGCAAGATAGGCATATATCAGCGGGAACTGGGATCGTTCAAGGAGATGCCGGTGCTCGAGGAAACGGCAGTGGAAGGACAATGCATGAACTGCCATTATTCCAATAAAGGGAGAGCCGACCAGTTTACACTTCACATCAGGGGAAAGAAAGGTGGAACCGTCATACGAAAAGGTGACCGCCTTTCATACATCAATACCAAGACTTCTGAGACAGATGGAAACGCCACTTACGGTTACTGGCATCCGGACGGACGATATATTGCATACTCAGTCAATAAGATTGTACAGAATTTCTATCTTGATGCTCAACACAACATCGAGCCTTGGGATGTGATTTCTGATCTGGTGGTGTTTGACACTCAGACCAACAGACTTATTTTATCTCCTATAGTGGCTACCCCGCGTTGCGAGACCACCCCGGCATTTTCGCCCGACGGCAAGAAAATATATTTCTGCCTGGCGGATTCTGTCACGATGCCCGGAGGTTACGACCGCCTAAAATATAGTCTATGCAGTATTGATTTTGATGCAGAGGCAGGTGAATTCGGCAATCGGATCGACACTATAATAGCAGCAGATGCTATAGGAAAAAGCGTAAGTCTCCCCCGTCCTTCCTACGACGGAAGATATCTGATGTATAATCTCACAGATCATGGCACGTCTCCCATTCATCATGAAGACGCCGACCTTTGGATGATGGATCTTGCTACGGGAGAAATGCGCAGTGTGGATGAAATCAACAGCGATTATAGCGATGCCTACCACAACTGGAGCCCCGGGGGAGGATGGTTTCTCTTCAACAGCAAGAGGGAAGACGGAATGTATGGAAATCTATATCTTTCGTGCATGGGGAATGACGGAAAAGCCACAAAACCTTTTCTGCTGCCTCAGAAAAATCCAAAGGAATACTACGGAAATTCGCTACATTCATTCAATGCTCCGGATTTTATTGCTGAGAAGATTGAGCTTGACGTGCCGAAAGTACGTAAGATGGTGACTTCCGGAGAAATTGAGAATGTTGATGTTGCACCAAGAAAAACGCAGTGATATGGCAGAGATCAAAAAGAAGCGGGACAGCTCGTTTTCCGCTGTCGGTTTTCCGTTGTCGGTTTTCCGTTGTCGGTTTTCTGCGGGCTTCGGAATACCATTAATCATAGCGCTTATCGCATTTGCCGGTATGGTTGTGTTGTATTCTCTTTGCTATCCGAGCCATTTCCTGCTCCAAGAACAGAATCAGATATTTCTGAATGAAAGAGGATACCTGTTGCAATATTTCGGATATCCTGCATGGCTTTCTGTGATGGCAGGGGAGTGGTTGGTGCAGTTCTATCTATACCCTGTTGTGGGACCTTTGATACTGACACTTGCCATTGCCTTGTGTGTTTGTCTGTTTTGCATAGTTGTAATGCGGCTATTGCCGAAAATGTATGCATGGGTATTGACGTTGCTTTTCGCATTATTGATGATAAGTTGCTCATTTGCTGCAACCACCTCATTGTCATTTTTTCTCAGCATTGCCGGAGGTATATGGTTGGGGATGATTGGGGATACTTCTGTGAAGCGAAGTATTGATATAGCATTTTGCTTTCCGCTGCTTGTGATCTTGTCGTTCTGGGCTTTCGGATTTGGACTATGGATCACAGGGTTGATCATGTGCATTTTTGCTGTGAACGGCAAATTTTGGCAACGTAAAAGAAGCTGTGTTGCAACCGGAGTTGGAATTGCGGTTGCCGTGGTGTTGTCATGGTGCATGTGCAAGGCATATCCCCTGACGTATACCCAGGGTTTGCTTTATCCGGGTATAGCCAAGCCGTCGCTTCCTGAGATGAAATATGAGCATCGTCTGCGTATAGCCGACACATTCTACGGCAAAGATTATGAAGAGGCAAAGAAACTTGCCCTAAAGGTGGATAGTCCGGATGATTTCACATCGTTTTATTACTATCTTGCAAGTGCAATGCAGGATTCTCTTCCCGACAATCTGCTGAAGTATCCGGTGAAAAGTCTCGGAACGCTTACCACCATCGGGGAATCGACGCCGTTGCCCATTATCAATATGATGAACGATCTCTATTATGAGCTTGGCGACATGACTTATGCCGAGCGGGCGGCTATGATGCGCAATGTGTTCTCTCCGCGTAACCGAAATGTGAGAATGATCCTACGTCTTGCTGAAATTAATCTTGTGAGCGGGGACACCCTGGCTGCAGGAAAATATCTGGGCATTCTCAACAAGACGCATGCTTATTCCGATTGGAGCAGAGACCATACCCCGGGCCAAATGACTGCCAAGGTTGCGAATGAATTGCTGGGCAGAAAGGAGTTTACAAATGAAAAAGACAACATCCGTCTGGGTGACAACTGCCGACATATCATTCTCGAACTTCTTGAATCTAACCCGGCAAACACAAAAGCTCTCGATTATCTTCTATGCACCGACCTGTTGCTTAAGGATATGGACACTTTCAAGATGGATTATGACACCTATTGCACGGCAAAGGGGATGCCTCGCTACAAGGATCTCTATCAGCAGGCACTGATGATTTATCTTGCAGGCACTGATGCTCCGCCGGAGGAGTGGGAACGTTATATCACTTCGGAGAGACAATTGCAAATGTTTAACCAATACAGCAATCGCCGCGGCGACCCGGCATTTAGCGGCACATACTGGTATTACTTTGACCGCCAATGATTATGATTCGTTTTCCGTTTTCCGTTTTCCGTTCTACGTTAGCGGCAGTAGCTTTGTTTCTGATTTTTCTTATTTCAGGGTGTGTGCCTTCACCTAAAAATGTTGTAGATAACGACAGTTTGCCACCGATTTATCCGGACTATGCGGATGTGACAATACCGGAGAACATCGCCCCTCTCAATTTTCTGCTTCGCGACAGTTGCAACGCCGTGTATGTGACAGCTGAAACCGATGGTTTCGAGATAACCTCGCACAAGAAAGGGAATGAAGTGATGTTTTCCCTGAAAGATTGGCGTAAGCTCATGAGGCGGGGAAGCGGAAAGTCTGTCAAGGTAACGGTGACAGCTCTTCGCAAAGGGGAGTGGGTAAGATATAATCCTTTTGAGATTTTCGTTTCACCCGACACTATAGATTCTCATTTGACTTACAGGCTAATAGAACCGGATTATGAGGTTTTTTCGCGTCTGCAGATAGTGGAGAGGAATCTCGAGGACTTCTCGGAGCGGGTGCTGTGTGACTATAATGCGGTAGGAAACCGATGTATGAACTGCCACACCCATGCTCCCGGCAACAGTGATCTTTCGATGCTTTATGTGCGTGGGGAAGGGGGCGGAATGGTGCTGAATGACAATGGAAATCTTCGGCTTCTAAACTTCAAGACCCCGGATATGGTGACCGGGCCGGTCTATGCACAGTTCGATCCGTCGGGACGTTATCTTGTATTCTCTACCAATTCTATAATCCCGGCTTTCCATTCATGTCCCGAGAAGCGTCTGGAGGTGTTCGACACCAAATCGGATGTCTATGTCTATGATATAAAAGGAGAAAGGGTTATTCGATCAGCTTTGCTTTCTGACACGACACGACTTGAGACTTTCCCGACATTTTCTGCAGACAGCAACAGCATCTACTATTGTGTGGCGGATGGTCCGGCCCGTCCGGCTCATCTTGACAGCCTTCAATATAGCCTTTGCCGTATAGCCTTTGATCCCGTTAAAGGAGAATTTGGAAATAGGGTTGACACGATTGTCAAGGCTCAACCCGGTAATGGGAGCAGTGTGAGTCATCCACGGGTTTCTCCAGATGGAAAGAGGCTGCTATATACTGTTTCAGAATCCGGAACGTTCCCGATTTGGCACCGTGACGCTGATCTACGTATGATAGACCTTGCTACCGGGGTTGTGGATAGTCTGGAGATTGTGAACAGCAATATGAGCGACACCTATCATGGATGGTCGGGATCAGGAAAGTGGTTTGTGTTTGCAAGCAAGAGGGATGATGGCCTTTATGGTAAACCTTATTTCGCACACGTATCTGAAGATGGCAAGGTCTCAAAACCATTTGTCCTTCCACAGGAACGACCTTCCTTCTATGACTACAATCTGAAATCATTCAATGTTCCAGATCTTGGTCCGGGTCCGGTCTGGTTCTCGCCCCACGATGTTTCGGATGCACTCAAAAAATAGATAAAATAGTATTATAGCAAAACCAAATATTTTTCTTAATTTTGCGAATAAACAAAAAAATATGAAATACGGATATTTTGATGATGAGAACAGGGAGTATGTGATAACGAATCCCAAAACTCCTTGGCCCTGGATCAACTACTTGGGCAACAAGGATTTTTTCTCTTTGATTTCCAATACGGCAGGTGGCTATTCATTTTATAAGGATGCAAAGTTCCGCCGTCTTACCCGCTACCGCTACAACGGGGTGCCGATGGATGCCGGCGGCAGATATTTCTATATCAAGGATGGCGACACTGTATGGAATCCCGGCTGGAAACCTACCAAGACTCCTCTCGACCGCTATGAGTGCCGCCATGGCATGAACTATACCCGTATTATTGGTGAAAAAGATGGAGTGGAGGCAAACCTTCTGTTCTTCGTTCCGCTTGACACGCATGCCGAGGTGACCCGTCTGACCTTGACAAACAAGAGCGACAAGCCTAAGCATCTCAAGCTTTTCTCATTCATAGAGTGGTGCCTATGGAATGCCGCTACCGACATGGAGAACTTCCAGCGCAATTTCTCAACGGGCGAAGTTGAAATAGAGGGCTCTGCCATCTATCACAAGACAGAATATAAGGAGCGGCGCAACCACTATGCATTCTTCAATGTGAATGTGCCTGTTCAGGGCTTCGACACGGACCGTGAGACTTTCATGGGCCTTTACAATGGATTTGATGAACCCGATGCGGTCATGGAGGGTAAACCACGCAATTCCGTTGCCCACGGATGGTCGCCGATTGCTTCGCATTATATAGAGGTTGACCTGCAACCCGGCGAGAGCAAGGATTTCATCTTTACTCTCGGATATGTTGAGAATCCTGACAATAAGAAGTGGGAGAGCAAGGGAGTAATCAACAAGCAACCTGCCCGTGAAATCATGGAGCGTTTTGACACTCCAGAGAAAGTGGACAAGGCATTTGCCGACCTGCGTAAGTATTGGGATGACCTGCTTGCCAAATATACGGTTAAGTCAGGCGACGACAAGCTCGACCGCATGGTGAATATCTGGAACCAGTATCAGTGCATGATCACCTTCTGCTTCTCGCGCTCTGCATCATTCTTCGAGAGCGGAATCGGTCGCGGAATGGGCTTCAGAGACTCTAATCAGGATCTTGTGGGCTTCGTGCATCAGATTCCTGAGCGCGCGCGTGAGAGAATCATCGATATCGCCTCCACACAGTTTCCCGACGGAGGTTGCTATCATCAGTACCAACCGCTTACGAAACGTGGTAACAATGACATCGGCGGTGGTTTCAATGACGACCCGATGTGGCTTATCTTCGGAACTGCCGCCTACATCAAGGAGACCGGCGACTTCTCAATCCTTGACGAGATGGTTCCTTTTGACAATCAGCCCGGCTCGGAGGTGCCCTTGATGGAGCATCTGAAGGTTTCCGTAGACCATGTCATAAACAATCTCGGACCTCATGGACTTCCTCTTATCGGGCGTGCAGACTGGAACGATTGTCTTAACCTAAACTGTTTCTCACACGATCCTAACGAGTCGTTCCAGACAACGGAAAACAAATCGGAAGGCTCAAAGGCTGAATCTCTCATGATTGCAGGCCAGTTTGTGGCGACAGGACGCGACTATGTGGACCTTTGCCGCACTCTTGGCAAGAATGAGGAAGCTGACCGTGTGCAGAAGTATATAGACGAGATGACCGAGGCTGTCAAGAAATATGGTTGGGATGGCGATTGGTATCTCCGTGCTTATGATTATTATGGCCGCAAGGTTGGCTCCAACGATAACAAGGAGGGAAAAATATTCATTGAATCGCAGGGATGGTGCACTATGGCCGGAATCGGACTTGAGGATGGCCTTGTGGAGAAATCACTTGACTCGGTGAAGAAATATCTTGACTGCGAGCATGGTCTTGTGCTGAATAATCCGGCATTCACGGAGTATATACCCGATTATGGTGAGATCTCGACGTATCCTGCAGGATACAAGGAGAATGCCGGTATCTTCTCCCACAACAATCCTTGGGTCATAATAGGCGAGACAGTGCTTGGTCGCGGCGAACGCGCATGGGAATACTATCAGAAGATATGCCCGGCTTACGTAGAGGAAAAAAGTGACCTGCATAAGGTGGAGCCTTATGTCTATTGCCAGATGACGGCAGGTAAGGATGCCGCCCGTCCCGGCGAGGCCAAGAATTCATGGCTCACCGGTACGGCAGCCTGGAACTGGTATGCCATAACACAGTTCATCCTTGGCATCCGTCCTGCATATAACGGTCTTGAAATAGATCCATGCATACCGAAAGATTGGGATGGATACCATGTGTCACGTAAGTTCCGTGGAGCTACCTACGATATTTCAGTGCGGAATCCGCATCACGTCAGCAAAGGAGTTAAAAGCATCATCCTTAATGGAAATCCGATTGAGGGTAATGTACTTCCGATCATGCCGGAGGGGAGTATAAACAAGGTGGAAGTTACATTGTAACTTCCACCTTTTCTGTTTTCAGGCTTCAGGTTTCGGGTATAAGTCTTAAGTCTTCAGTCTTGAGTCTTAAGTCTTCAGTCTTCAGTCTTGAGTCTTCAGTCTTGAGTCTTGAGTCTTCAGGTTTCAGGTTTCGGATTTTTTTCTGTAGTGGGGATGATGAGAGAATAGTTCCTTTCGGAGACGTGAGCGGTCGAGGTGGACATATATTTCGGTTGTTTCGAGCGATTCATGGCCGAGAAGTTCCTGTATAACCCTTAAAGAAGCACCTCCTTCAAGCAGGTGCGTGGCAAAGGAATGCCGCAATGTGTGGGGTGAGACAGTTTTCAAAATACCTGCAGCCGCAGCAAGATCGCGGATAATGTAGAACACCATTATGCGTGACATCTTGCCTCCACGGCGATTGAGAAAAATTATATCCTGGGAGTCTGATTTGATATTAAGTCTTGAGCGTTGCGGAAGATACTCCTTTATCAGATCCATAGCTACCGGCGACACAGGGACGATTCTCTGCTTGCTTCCTTTACCCTCCACAATCATGCACCCGTCGTCAAAGCTAAGTCTGGAAAGACGTGCATCGGTTAGTTCCGAAACTCGCAATCCGCTTCCATAGAGAGTCTCTATTATGGCATGATTTCGCAAAGATTCTTCCTTGTCGGAAGGAATCTGCTCTATCATCATGTCGATTTCTTCTGTACTCAAGACTTCGGGCAAATGACGCCCAAGTCTTGGCGACTCAAGAAGATCGGTCGGGTTGTTTTCGATGATTCCGCTGAGCTTTAAAAATTTATAGTAACTTCTTATGCCGGACAGTATTCGGGCCTGGCTTCTGGCTCCTATGCCAAGATCGCGAAGCGTGCAGATAAAGTTGTGCAGATCGTTTTCGGATACTTCTGACGGGTTGATTCCCTCCTTTTCGAGATATTCGAGGAGATGGCACACATCTGAGACGTATGCCTCGCAAGTGTTGCCCGACATTCCTCTCTCAAGTGCCAGGTAAGATTCATATTCAGTAAGATTCATGGTTCCGTTTCCGTTTTCAGATGAGGTAGGAGGTCTGTGACATTCCTTTACGTCGAAGCAACAGCAAGAAGTTTCTTCCCTCCATTATCAGAGTGGGAGGATTCCCCAAATTGGAAATATCAGCCTTTTTTCTGCTGGAGAAAGCTATAAGATTGCATTCTTCCATTCCGTCAAATCTATTCCAAAGTTTTCCAAGCTCATTGTCATTGTAATCCACTATCATATCACATCCCTTAGGGCAATCTTTGAGGGTGGATACATAAAGTTTGGGAAATGACATTGAAATCGCAGTCCGAATTTGTTTGTCGCAATTAGGCACCCATAATCGTTTAGGATGCAGGAGGTTGATAAGCCTGATGAGCTTACGCGCATTTTTGCATTTATCACGGTCATTTCGGAATTCGTAGTCAATATACGCGTCGGAATAAAAACCATATCGGGAATCAGGATACAGACATTCCTTCACTATTCGATAGGCAAGCGGAGAATGAACGCCATACCCTAAGGTATGGCGCCATCTCGTTATGTAGTCGGATAGGCTCATTTCCGTTTTTAGTTTTCCGTTTTCAGTTTTTCGTCTTCAGTTTTAACATCCCTCTTTGATCTACAGCCGAAGATCCATTTTGCGAGGGCACCAAGTATCAGAATATAGATGAGGACTACAGATGCCATTGAAATAGTATTTGCTTTCTTTACGGATTCCGGATCGAATGTCATCACAATCTCGGATTCTCCTGCAGGCACACGAAGGGCACGAAGCACGTAGTCAGCCTGCCCGATGGGAGTATCCTTTCCATTAACTGTGGCTTTCCATCCCCATGGGAAGTAGACTTCAGAGAATAGAGCAATTCCTCCTTTGGCTGACTTAGCCTTATAGGTTAGACGGTTCGGCGCATAAGACGTTTCGTAGATGGTGTCGCCGGGTGTGATAGGAAGTGGGGTGCCAATAGTTTCAGCAAACTTCTTATCAGCAACGGCAGTGTTTCTTTCAGTCAAGGAAGAGAGGGCATCCATCTCCTCACGTGAAGATCCAACATATTTGAGTGTATCTACAAACCAAGCATTTCCAAATGCATCCGGATTCAACTGATAGCCGCCGTCGGCGAGGAAATATTTTGCGTTCAGCATATTCAGCACAAAAGGATTGCCTTTTGAAATCTGATGCTCGATAAGATCATTGTAACGAGTCAGTTTTGCGGCATGGTAACCTCCGATAGTCTTGTGGAAATAGGAACTTCTTGCCGATGAGAAACCGGGAATATCCATCACTCGGTAGTTGCTTGTGTCACGCAGGATAGCAAGGTCTGCTTCGGTCGGGACAAAGGCTGCCTCATCGCTTTCGGCTGTAAGGAAATTGTCGGAATCTACATACCTCTTGTCTACAGTGTAAAGGTCTACTACAATCAGAGCAGAGAGGCAACATACCCAGAGAGCAGGATTCTTGATGATTTTCTTATCCCAAAGCAAGAGCAGGATGCATCCGGCAACGATGAAGAGGAAAGAACGTAGCGAATCTGTCGACACGAGCGACAGACGTCCGGCAGAAATGCCCTGCATGACATTTGAATAGGTGGGATTCCCAAAAACTCCTACCTCTTTAAGATAGGATAGTTCCGAGCCTGAATAGGGCTCTCCGAACACAGAGGGAGATAACCAACCCAAGAGGCAGACAATAGCTCCGCCACCCATTACACACACTACAGTCCATTTGTTGGTTGAGAAAAAGTTGTCTGTGCGTATAATCTCTCTTACACACAGAACGGCAAGCAATGGTATGCAGAATTCCAATATCACCAAGATTGAACTGACCGTGCGGAATTTATTGTAGCCGGGGAAATAGTCGATCATGAAATTGGTCAGTCCCTCAAAGTTATGCCCCCAGCTAAGAAGGATGGATAATATCGCAGATGCGAAAAGAGCCCATTTCAAGGGCGTTTCCCATTGACCATTGACCACAAACATTGCAAGTATGGCAAGCAACAAAACAAAGGCGCCAACATATACAGGGCCATTTGTCATCGGCTGGTCGCCGAAATATTGCGGGAACTGGCTGACAAACTGCATCTCTTCTTGAGAAAGGTAACGGTCAGATCCCATGTCGGTTTCAGCCACAGTCAACATCCGGTTCTGACCGGCAGTCGGTTTTAGAGTGGCACCACCCTTCACGTTTGGAATCAGCAGGCTCCATGTCTCGTCGATTCCATAGCTCCAGGCCGTAATTGCTTTCTTGTCCATTCCGGGTGCGGGTGGGGTGTTGGGATCGGTAATGTCGGTGGCGCGGCCGCGTACAGTTTCCTTGCTATATTCAAGCGAATTGTAAAGGCTTGGTGAGTTTGCGGCAACACCTATGAGTCCACACGCTGCAATCACACATGTAGAAATAGCCCATTTCCCAACAGTCTTTTCCTTGATCGAAATCCAAAGCCATGCAAGAGAGATAAAAAGCATCACAAACATGAAGTAATAGCTCATCTGCGGGTGATTGCTCATAAGCTGCAAGGCTGAGAAAAGTGCAGTCAGCGCGCCTCCGGCGAGCCATTTGCCACGGTAAACAAGTATGAGGCCTCCAATTGTAGGTGGAATATAGCACAATGTCAGAAATTTCCATATATGCCCGGCCCCGATTATGATTATGAAATAGGAGGAGAAGCCCCATGCAAGCGATGCGAATAGAGATTCGCTCCATGAAAATCTCATGCAAAGGCACATTATGAAGAAGCCGAGCATCATCCCGAAGAGAAGATTTGCGGGAGAGGGGAGCCCCAGCATGTAAATGCTCTGAATCCAACTCAACCAATCGTTTGCCGGATATGAAGGCGAAATCTGGAAAGTTGGCATGCCACCAAAAAGAGAATTGGTCCACCTTGTGGATTCTCCGGTTTCAGCCTTGTACACCTGCCCTTCATGACCGTTAGCGAGACCTTGTTGAATGTCGTGCTGCTGCAGCACTCTTCCCTCCATAGCGTCGGGGTAGAAAAACATAAAGGCGACAACTGCAAGAAGCAGAGCCGCCACTATGGTGAATATGGTTGTTTTTTTATTTTGCATCTGACTCTGTGTCAAGTTTGATCTGACGGTTCATAGATTGCTCAAGAGAAATGAGAGTTTCAGTCTCGGTCACACCCTTTATATGCTGTATGCGGTCGTTGAGAAGTTCCATTAGGTGCTGGTTGTCGCGGGCAAACACTTTCATCAGCATGGAGTATGGGCCCGTGGTGAAATGACATTCAACTACCTCGGGTATGTTCTCAAGATCAGCGACAACTCCTCTATACATAGAGCCTTTCTCAAGCTTTACTCCAACATAAGTGCAAGTGTTGTAGCCAAGTTTCTTGGGGTCAACTTCATAGCCGGAGCCTACTATCACTCCCATCTCTATCAGGCGCTGGATACGCTGGTGGATTGCGGCACGGGAAACCCCGCATACGATGGCGACGTCCTTAGAAGGGGTACGCGCATTGTTCATGATGATGTTCAGGATTTTCCTGTCCAGATTATCGACTTTTTCCATGATTTAAGTTGTCGTTTTTAATGTCAGTTTTGGGAAATAGTAGCTTTGAGCTTGGACTTTGAATGTTGCCATTAACTTAACTTTGCGACTATTCTTTGCAAAGTTAAGATAAAAAAAGCAAATAAGCAATAGCTAAACCTAAAAAATGTAGCAAAAAGTTATTTTTTTATTTTGCGAAACGTGATTTGGCAAACGATCCCGCAACATAAGCACATATTGCAGTTATCACTACAATAGGAATGAGGGTCACCAAAAGATCAGTGCCGATAAGTTTCACCGGATAAGCCATCGCCTCAAAGTCAACACCTTGATTTGCAATGGTTATGAATCCGTATCGCTCCTGAAGAAGGCTCAATGTGGCTCCAAGAAGCAATCCGACAACAGCACCACACATCGACACCAAAAAACTTTCCCATCGGAATACACTTGCAATAGACCGGCGGTTCATTCCGATGGCTGAAAGGGTGCGGAGGGAATCTTCTTTCTCAAGCACAAGCATTGAGAGAGTGGTGATTATGTTGAATGAAGCAATCACAAGAATGAAGAAAAGCAACAGAAAGGTCATCCACTTTTCAATCTGAACCATGCGGAAATTGACTTCCTGAAGCATGAACTTGTCTTTCACAACATATTTGGTTCCTACTTTATCGGAAACTTTGGCAAGAAGGCTGCCGATATTTGCCCCATTATCAGCTTTAATCTCTATTGCTGTAGCTTGCCTGTCGTATAGCAAAAGGTCACGGACTAATGCAATGTCGGTGAATATGCAGTTTTCATCATAATCATCTTGAAGAGACTGAAAGACGTCGGCAACATAAAGAGAGTCCATGACAAATGCCGCAGCCGGATTTGCAGGGTTAAAACGTCCGGTTCTTTTCGGTGCAAAAACTGTGAGAGGTTCATTATAATCGAACATCGAAAGCTTATATGCCAATCCTATTGAAATCAAAGCCGGGCTGTCTATATCCGCATCTTGCAATGATTTTCCGTCAGCAATCCTGAGGGAATCAATAGAGGTGACCTTCGAATACTGTTCCGGCACCACACCTTTGAGAGTGACGGGGGTTTCACGCCCGTTGAAAAATCCAAGGGCATTGTCGGTAAGGGTGGGTGTGGCAACCGCAATACCGGGTATTTTGGCAATTTCGGTAGCAAGTGAATCTCCATTCTCAATAGTCTTGCCTTCTTTTGGAATTACCATGAGATCGGGCGATAGTTTGTCGAGCCTTTCCGACAGAATAGATTGGAATCCATTAAAGACAGAAAGTACACAAACCACTGCAGCAGTGGCAACAGCAACACCTACCACCGACACAATGGCGATGGCATTCACGGCACTGTGCGACTTCTTTCCGAAAAGATACCGCAGTGCTATAACGAATGGAATTGATTTCAATTTACTCTTCTTTTCCTTTTTTCAGATCATCAGGATCCACATAGTCGTCAGCGGTTCCCTTGATTGGGTCGGATGCCAGAAGACGGTCGATATTCTCTGCATAATCCAATGAATCGTCGAGATAGAACGCCAAATCCGGGCATTTGCGGAGCAACTGCTTGACGGCCTGAGCCAACTCGTATCTGACAGTCTTACTCTGGTTCTTGATGTTTTCGAGAATTTCGTTTGCCTTTTCCGGAGGAAAAATGCTGAGATAAGCTTTTGCTACAGAAAGGTCGGGCGATATCCTTACGGCACTTACCGAAACGAGAACGTTGCCCATAGCAGCTGTCTGACGGCGGAAAATCTCACTTAGTTCCTTTTGGATTAATCTTGATATCTTGGCTTGTCGTTTTGATTCCATAGTTCTTATTTATTTATCTAAATAGATAACGTCTTATCCCCTCATTCTGTTCTAAACGACTCGAACCTCCGACTTATCAATTTTTCCTGATTAAGGTGATTCCATCACGGAAGGGGAGAATAACTGTCTCAAACCCCGATAATGACGAAGCCATGTCGTTGAATTCCCTTACACCTTTGGTTTGCGGATCGTGCAGGTAGGAGGGATCGCATACATGTCCCGACCAAAGTGTGTTGTCGGCTATAATAATTCCTCCGGGCCGAATCATTCTTGCCGCTTCTTCAAGATAGGCACGATATTCACGCTTGTCGGCATCAATAAACATCATGTCTACGCTTGCGTCGGCAAACCGCCTGCATTCATCTATTGCTTTTCCTATGCGCAGTTCAACTTTCCTACCATAAGGTGAGGCTTCGAGTTGTTTGGAAATGAAATCTTCAAGCTCGTCGTCTGCCTCGATGGTGATAAGTTTTCCTGTGTCCGGAAGCCCTTCCGCTATGCAGAGTGCGGAATATCCTGTAAACGTGCCAAGCTCGACGGCAAGTTTGGGAGCGCACATTTGTGTCAGCATTTTAAGCAGTCGCCCTTGGAGATGCCCTGAGCACATGCGTCCGTTGATCAGACGCAGGTTTGATTCCCGGGTCAGCTGATGCAGAAAAGCCGGTTCAGGCGATATGTGCGAGTCGACATAGGCGTCGAGATCGGATTCAATCTCGTAGTTCATGGATGTGTGAGAAGAGCACGTATGCCGAGAAGATATCCTTCAAGACCAAGACCGCATATACAACCTTTGCAAGCCGGCACAACAACGTCATTATGCCGGAATGCTTCTCGTGCATGTATGTTGGATATGTGAACCACAATCACCGGAATCGGCGACATCTCCACTGCATCGTGAATTGCATAGGAATAATGGGCATACGCGCCCGGATTTATTACAATGCCTTGGCAGGAAGGCTCGAAGGCGAACTCCTGAATTTTTGAAACTAATTCCCCTTCGGAATTTGATTGGAAATACTCTAAAGAGCCTTCCCCGTTTGTGAGATCCAGCACAAGGCTTTCAGCTTGCGGCAGAAAATCCTCGAATGTCTCGCTCCCGTAGACAGCCGGGTTTCGTTTTCCCAACATGTTCAGGTTGGGCCCATTTATTATGGCTATCATAATTTTGAACTAATAATTTTAATTTTTGGCACCTGACAACTCAAAGCTATAAAACTCTAAAATAAAGCTCTAAAAGATGTAAGGAATGAATATTATGAGTCCGGCAGCAGCTGCAGCTATCGCCATCATCAGCACTCCGGCCGCACCTATATCCTTGGCTTTCTTTATGAGTGGATGAAATTCGGGACTTACAAGGTCGGCAATAGCTTCAATAGCGCTGTTCATTGCTTCAGCCATGAGAACACCGCCGCAGCAAAGCGCCACAATGCACCATTCAGTCGGTTTAATTCTGAAAACAAACCCTAAAACGACCACAGCTATCATTGCAGTCAAATGAATGCGTGAATTATGCTCGTCTCTGAGAAGGGTCTTTATGCCGTTGAAGGCATAACCAAACGACCGAAGTCTCTTTTTTATTGAAAATCTCTCATTCTTCATTCCGCAAATTTAGCAAAATTTCTTCATACGCCAAAAATATTTTCATGCACCTTTGTTGCAAAATCTCCCCCATATCCGTATTATTTATAGAATGGCCAAAGATTTCCTAATATCAGCTTTCCGGCGTGTGCAACTGCGGATACAGTCCCGGCATGACACAGCACCCAGCGATTACCCTGACGAGGACTCGCTGCAAGATGCCTTTTGCAGATTATGGATGCGTAGGGAAGAGATTTCTGAACAAAAGGAGGCAGAAGGTTTTCTTTCAGTCACGGCAAGGAATATCAGGATAGATCATCATAGACATAGGTCGGCATTTCCTGAGGTGGATTTAGAGTCAATGACAAGCGAACCGGTTTCATCAGATGAGCCCGCTGAAGAAAAAAGCCAGCTGCTGACAGATGTGGAATCCCTGATTGAAAGGGAACTTTCAGAACGCGACCGGGAAATGCTCTACCGGCGAGAACGAGATGGCTGGGAGTTTGATGAATTAGCCGAATACTATGGTATTTCAGAAGCAAATGCAAGGATGATCGTGTCAAGGTCGCGTAAAAGGATTAGGGAACTTTATAGAAAAAGAAAGGAATTATGAAGGAAGACAGTCTATATAAGATGATTGACCGCTATTTCGATGGAGAACTTACCATTGAAGAGGAACGGGGACTCCTGCAGGAGTTGCTCAACCATCCCAAGGGTGATCCTGAGATTGAAGAGGCTCTTGCGGTGATGACAGCAGCAAGGGTGGTACCTGGTAGTGTGGTCAGAAATAGAAGACAGATATGGAAAGGGATTGCTGCAACAGTGGCTATACTCGTAGTTTCTGGAGTGATACTGTCAGCCGTCGGGATGGCAATAAGGGGTTCGTTGTATGGCAATCAGGATAATGCTATTGCTTATGTCAATGGTGTGAAAGTTAGTGATGAAACCAAGATATTGAGTATCATACAGGGTCAACTTGAAGAGATGAGCATGGCATCGGAAGAGATGAACGGTGAATTAGCAAGTGATCTTGACGATATATTCAATGCTTTAAATGATGATGAACTATGAAAAGATGGATGGTGATCATAACCTTGATGTTGTGCGGGATATTCATGATGAGTGCACAAGATAAGAACTTGAATATTGCCCCTTTCTTTTCAGAATCCTACACATCTTCCGGAAATGTTACGTTGGTTACAATGAAAGGAGAACAGCTGAAGGTGAGAGGCCTTAAGAAATATGCCAGCGTATCGGTGTCGGGAGATGATGACCTTGCCGACAGGATAGCCCGTGCGGTGAAGAAGGATGGAGCGAAGGCCGAGGCTAAAGAAACCACGTTCAAGGATGGACGGCTTTATTTCGGATTCTACAGCCTGGGTGGCAAGGGCGACCGTCGTCAGTATCTGTTTTTTCTCGATAAACGCCCTGCGGGTGTTGACAAAACAACGATGGTCTATATATGTGGCGATTGGTCGGCAGAAGAAGTCAAGAAAATAATAAACAAGAAAATAAAATGAAAATTCGAATTGCAATAACAGCTGTTGTGTGCGCATTATGCGTGATTCCTGTGGCAGCGCAGCAACCAGAAGAAGCTGACACAGTAAAGGTAATAGACAAATTGCAGAAGGTGGTGATGACACGCACGGGCAATACCACACGCATCGAAGCACTTACTAATGGTTCATCAGGGAAAGAAACCTTCACTTATAAGGTTAGTGTGGAAGAACCATCCTCTGATGATACGGTAGATGACATCACAGGCATAGACCTGTCGTTTCTCTCACTTGGCGGAAACACCAAGAGTAAGGTCAATTCAATTAGATTCCAGAGAAAGTTGAAAAGGAGCATGGTTTTCATGGAACATGCCTATATAGGTCAACGTTTTAATTATTTTGATAAAGGAAATGTGAAAAATTCCATTGAGTTTGGAATCAGGAATATTATTGGTTTAAAATGGAGCCACGGAAGATGCACACCTGAGTTTTCGATAGGTGTGGGTATGAGTGGCCAACGCTATTCTGCGGTAGATGGCTTTGCCTATTCCAAAGAGGGATCAAAATTGGTGGTTGTTCCTATTGCTGAAGGCGTGCATCGCAAAACGACACATTTTAATGTATTCACAGTCCAGGTTCCCTTGATGTTGACACAGCCTCTTGGCAGTTCAATGAAGTTTATGGTTGGAGGAATAGCATGCCTTAACACCTATGCATGGTGTACTACCAAAACGGAGGAGAACAGTGTCAAACAAAAGTCTGTCTACAAGGGCCTTCAACAGAGACTTTTCACGGCTGAAGCAGTATGTGCCCTCGGAGTATGCAATGTATTAGGCGTATATGCAAGTTGGAGCCCTATGACACTTTTTCAACAACAATTCGGTCCCCAGCTGAAATCATGGAGCATTGGCGCCACTATAGGTTTCTAATTTTAAATAAATAGCATTAAGTAGATGTTGAAAATTAGTTTATATCATAATTTTTGTTGTCGTTTTTACG
>CAYQXG010000006.1:0-9096 GCA_964421525.1 uncultured Sangeribacter sp.
TCACTCAATGGAATTCCTTCCTCAACTCGCGAAAATCACTCGCCCAAAACCGCCCCGGGGCTCTTAAAATCTTTATGAGACGGGGTCTTAGATTGCAGGAATTTTTCAAGAGCAGCCGTCATAGAGGGGTTTTCAGGTGAAGGTGCGCTGAAGTCAAGTCTAAGACCTTCATCTTCAACAGCCTTGGCTGTGGTGGGACCGAAGGTGCCGATATATTTCCCGTTCACATTCTGGTCGAAATCAGGGAAGTTCTTCTTTAGTGAAGTAATTCCAGAGGGAGAGAAGAAAAGGAGCACGTCATAGTCGAACGGTTCCTCGGGTGAAAAGTCGTTGGTAAGAGTCTTAAACATAACCGCTTTTGTGAGATCAATGCCGAGAGCCTCGATTTCACTTGAGTCATCTTTATTTACATCGCTGACAGGCATAAGGAACTTTTCCTTCTTTATCTTGTTGACAGCAGCAATAAACTGCGGGTCGGAAAGTTTTCCTGTCGTTCCGAAAGCGATTTTTCGTTTGCGGTAGACAATATATTTCTGGAGGTAGTGAGCCACCTGCTCGGTGGTGCAGACATATCGCATTGTATCCGGGACATTTACCCGCGATTCTTCGCAAAGGCGGAAATAATTGTCAACAGCCGTGCGAGAAGTGAAGATAATAGCGGTATAATCAGCAAGGTTAATTTTTTCCTGACGAAATTCCTTAATCGTCAAACCTTCCACTTTAATCATAGAACGGAAAACAACTTCCACTCCATATTTTTGCGCAATGTCATAGTATGGGCTTTTGCCTGAGGCAGGTTGAGGTTGCGACACCAGTATCTTCTTTATCATCTTCTTTATAAATGTTTTAGCCAAGCAAAGAGCATGCAAGGCCGAAGGTAATTACCAAAGGGACTATTTCCAAGCTGCAAAGATAATACAAAAAAACGACCCAGAGCGAACTTTCAGTGAAAAAAATTCTAAAACCTTTGACAATGAATAGAAATTTCACTAAAATTAACATAACAAAGGCAACGACAACAATTTCAGTTGTAAATTGCGGATATGCAATTGCCATGAGAGCAAGGGGGAAGAAGAAGACCGCCCCTAATCCCATCCCCGATGTGAAACCACGCACCCATAGCCAGGTGTGCTGAGAGTCACTGAAGACTTTTCCCACCACAGTGTAGCATATCCACATAGCCCCGATATATCCGCAAGCGACAGCCATGCAAGCGACAGCAGAGGGGAGTAATCCGTTTACCAGAAGACCATGGGATGGGATTTCCGCCTTTATTGGCATATCTCCGCCAAAGATTGGGACAGCATAGCAAAGCAGCACACCAAGGCTGCACCCGGAAAGTAGAAGCACAAGGAAGATAAATGATGTTTCCTTAACGGTAGTGTCGAATAGGTTTTCTCTCTCCTTGACAACAACAAGATCGCGAAAAAATGCATCAATAAATTTGAAGTTGCCTCTCACCCTGATGCATGCGAGGAAAAACACGGAGAAAAGAATCACGTAGATCCAGCTTGTGGCGTTGCTCTCCATCAACGCGGCAATATTCATTTCATCCATCCTTCTTTTCTATACCAGTCAATACTTTCATCAATCCCCTTGCTGAGTGGGGTTGCAGCCCTGAACCCGAATGTCTGATAAGCCTTTGTTGTGTCTACACTCCAATTCCGCTGCTTCATAATGTTGTATTTGTCAGTGTTTAACGTAGATGGTTTTCCTCTCACCACACCGATTTTTTCACATACCCAGCTCACAGCTTTTGTGCCCCATAGCGGCACCTTAACCGGAATCACTAATTTCTTACGGAGTTTCTTCGCAACAATAGAACGGAATTCCTTCTGGCTATATGCCCTGGGTTCGGCGATATTATAGATTTCCTTGACCGGAGATTTTTCCAATGCCTGGAAAACAGCTGTCGCGAGATCGGGAGCATAGATGAAAGTCAACATTTGCTTCCGGAAGCCGACAGAGAAGTCAAAGCCCTTGCGCATGGCGTCGATCATGAGGAAGTAGTCGTGGTCACGAGGTCCGTAAATTCCTGTGCATCTGAATATGATGTAGGGAACAGAATGCATCTGCAGCAGCATCTCCGCCTTGAGCTTTGAGGCTCCGTAGCGGGTGTTGGGCTGAGGAATCATTTTTTCGTTGAAAGGGGTGTAGGAATGAGCATCTCCAGGCCCCATGGCCGAGAGGGAACTGATGTAGATGAATTTTTCGGGCATCATTCCGGTTTTTTCAAGAGCCTCGACAAAAGAGCGGAGAATGTCATGGTTTATATGGTCGAAATCCTTATATCTAAGGCATTTCGTGGCTCCAAGGTTATATACAATCCAATCCCACCTCTCACCTTGCGGCAAAGTAGAGGTCAAGACCCTCTCCAGATCGGAGGGGTCTTCAAAATCGAAATGAACCGGAGTCACACCGTTTTCAGGAAACCATTTTTTAGATGTGGACTCCCGAATTCCGGCATATACCTCGAGGTCGGGAACCGTCACTGCTTTTTCGAGAAGATGAGAACCGAGAAATCCACCTGCTCCTACTATCAATACCCTTTTCATTGAGCGATCGCTTTAAATGTTTTGTCTCCCTTCCTGACAATATAGAGCTCCCCTTTATTCGGGTGACTTATGCGTATGCCCTGGATATTGAAGTATTCAGCAGGAGTGTCATCCATATCAGCTGTTTCCAATTGTCCTACTGCAGTGGACACCCCTTCTGTCGCAATCACGACATAACTGTTGGCAGGGACTGTCACCTTGTCGGAAGTGGCATCGAAAGAACTTTCCTCACCGTAGGTTTGGGATATCACCTTATATGCGGTATTATCTTTAATAGGGAAAGTGAAATTGAACACAATGGAACGATCTACATTAGGGTTTATGAAAGTGTAGACACCTTTCTGCCCGTAGGTGGAGGAGATGGTGCGTCCGTTGCTCCAGTTTGATGCCTTGCAAGCAGAGTTGAAATCAGCATCTTTAGAGAAAAGCTCAGGATTGTTGTTGCGTATAGCCGCGAGTTCGCTGTAGTTCTGTACAAGCCCGGCCCTGTATTTGTTTTTGAGAAGATCCCAGCATACTGTTTTTGGGTCGGTGTTGTTTGAACCGTCTGCAGATTTGGTAGATTCCTCACAGCCCATTTCAGAGAATTGCCAGATCATGTGGGCTCCCGGCATCATCAGCATCTGTGCAGCGGCGCTGCCGAGACGCTGCATCGCGGTCTTTGTCTGCTGAACCTGGGCAACTCCATAGTTTTTCTGTTTGTAGGCAAGACGTTGCTCATCGTGGCTTTCAAGATAGCTGACAGTTGATCCCCATGTGCGTCCCCAGTTTGGTGCGTAGAATCCTTCGAGACCTGAATTTTCCTGATAGCCCATAGCAAACTGGCAGCCTTGCTCATTGAGGTTGCTCCAGTTCATCTGTCCGAATGCGGCCATCGCGTTTTCTTCCTCGGCCCCCGCGAGATTCTCGTTGATGAAGTAAGCCTCCGGCTTCACCTCCTCTATAGCGAGCTGAATTGCATGCATATTGTCGATACGGCTCTGGTTGAAGGCGTTGGTCGCAGCATCCCCGCTGTTAGCATAAGAGTCGTTATTGCCAAGGCCCTTCACGAGGTCGAAACGGTAGCCGTCGATGTTATACTCCTCGATCCAGTATTTTACGCAGTCAGCCCACTGACGTCGCACGAGGGGATGCCCTTGGTTGAAGTCGTTGAGCACACTGTAGGCATGTGGTGCAGTGGCGTTGTAGATAGGATTACTACCTACGGGATACATCTTATACCAGGGATGTTGCCAGTCGCTTTGGTTAAACACCATGTCGAGAATCACGGCTATGCCGTTGGCGTGACATTCGTCGATAAATTCCTTGTAGTCGTCGGGAGTGCCATACGCCTTGTCAGGGGCGAAATAGAAGTTGGGATTGTAGCCCCAAGAGATGTTGCCATTAAATTCTGTGATGGGTAGAAGCTCCACGGCATTGATGCCGAGTGATTTAAGATAAGGAATCTTTTCTATCGCACCGCGGACCGTACCATCACCAAGTGCCTTACCTTCCGTGCCTGTAAAGTCGCGTAAAAGAAGCTCGTAGATGATAAGGTTGTCTTTGTCGGCACCCTTGAAATCTTTCACTTTCCAGTTGTAGGAATTCAGATCAGACTTGTAGACTGCCAGGCATACATCCTGCACCTTTTCCACCGGATATTCAGGGAGATTTGGGAAGACGCTCTCGGGTATATATTTATCATTTGCCGGGTCGAGCACAAGGCGTGCATAAGGATCACCGACACTGATGGTTCCATCTACGAGGTAGTAGTAGAGATAAGTGTCCGAGTCATTGATTCCCTTGATTGTCTGCCAGAAATATTCAATGCCGTCGACATTGTCGATAAACATTGAGCCGGCATCAGAGAGAGCAAAATTGTCCCAGCTTCCAACTATGCTTACGGTGTGCTTGCCTGGTGCAGCAAAGCAGAAAGTGACAGATCCATCTCCATTGTTGACAGCACCAAGCTTAGGAGCGCCACCCGGATAAGGCTTGCTTTGGGCTTCAGCCATGTAGAAGAGGTTGAGCGAAGTATTGACGGTCTGTCCGCCGGCGGTTGCCGATGCAGTCACGGTGTATGCTCCGGGTTCTACGAATGTGTGCTGGGAAATAAGTTCCTTGCCTTCAGCTTCACCAACTACGGTATCACCAACCTTCAAGGTGATGGAAGCGTCGGCAGTTGTAGCAACTGTAAATGTGACAGTGCTGTGGTCAGCGGTGATAACATCCCCCTCCAAGTCACTCTGAAGCGAGATCTGGAGTCCGGAATCAAGCACATCCAAAAAGATGTCGCCTCCCGATGCAGTCTTACCCTCTTTTGATCCGTCAGAATTGCGGAATACGAAAGCAAGCTTACTAACGGTCTCGGCAGGATCAGTTATGCCATAGTAGGAGCGGATGTTTCCTATGTAGAGGCGCCATACATTTGGTTCTACGTATTCCAGTTCATATTTAGCGGAATTGTCAAGCCAGTTTGGGGCATATTTCCAGTCTCCTTTGTTGGTGCATGCACCGGTATGGGCATAAATGGGCTTTGACGCAGGTTGGTCTATCAGTCCTTTGCTGCCTTGGTCGGCATAGTAATATATATAAATATCTTGAGAATCCTCCTGAAGCGGTGATGGCTTAGAGGAAACTTGGGCAAGCATTGGAGTGATAATGCTCAGCATCAAAAAGAGTAGGGAGGCAATTCTTTTCATATCATGATATTTTAACGTCAGTGTATACGGGGTCTAAGGTTAGTCTTCAGGGGGAATGTATGTTTCCTCTCGCATTTCGCGGTATTCGATCCAATCGGGATCGTCAGCTGCCTCGAAGACCAGGGGCAATTCGGGTATATCAGCCAAGGCCCGGTTGAAAACCTTACCGAATATGTTGAGATTGTGGGTATAGAATATCCAGTCGCGTCTTCCGTCGCCTGTGTAGATACCGGTCATTACAGCGCATTTGTCTTTGTGGAACTCATCAAGCATAGCATCGGTAGCCTGTTCCATCAATGTGGCATCCTCATCGGAGGGCATGCCGTCGGCTTTTGCATCGTAGTTCCACGACACAGTGACACGGATCGGGAATTTCCCGGGTTTCTGCCATTTTTCTATGTTGTCTCTGCCGGTGACAATGATTGTCTTGCCATCATCGCTTTCGGCGGGGTAGGTCCACCAGTCTGTCATTTTTTTCTTTATAAGGGCTTTTTAGGGCATTATAGGCATGAGGGAATTAATCTTCAGGTTCGGAACTGCTGACCTTGGATTCCGGATTGTCGTTGTTGTCAGACATTTCGTTTTCTCTCTTCTCGTAGGCATCGACGATACGTTGCACGAGAGGATGCCTTACGATGTCTTTCTTCTCATATTCGATAATCCCGATACCCTTTACTCCACGGAGGATACGCAGCGCATGAATCAGTCCGCTCTGGACTGTGCGGGGCAGGTCGATCTGTGTAGTGTCGCCCGTCACAATCATCTTTGCATTGTGTCCAAGACGAGTTAGAAACATCTTCATCTGGTGATTTGTGGTGTTCTGCGCTTCGTCAAGAATGATAATTGCATCGTTTAGAGTGCGTCCTCGCATGAAGGCGAGCGGAGCAATCTGGATTGTGTCGGTCTCCATATATTCCTTCAGTTTCACCTGAGGAATCATGTCTTCAAGGGCATCATATAAGGGCCGGAGGTATGGGTCGATCTTATCTTTCATGTCTCCGGGGAGAAAACCTAATTTCTCGCCTGCCTCAACAGCCGGGCGTGAGAGTAATATTCTACGGCATTGACGGTTCTTCAGTGCAGCCACAGCGAGAGCGATGGCGATGTATGTTTTGCCGGTGCCGGCAGGTCCGAGAGCAAAAGTCAGGTCGTTTTCGGCAAAAGATTTCACCATTTTAGCCTGATTCGCGTTTCTCGGAGATATCGGACGACCGTTTTGGCCGAAGATGATGACACCTTCAGCATTAATAGCTTTGGGTGCATCTCCCTTAATAATGTCGATTATTACTTCTTCCGTGAGTTTATTGTATTTCACGGCATAATCCTCGATTTCGTGGATCTTGTTTTCGAAATCGAGAGTCTCGTTTTCCTCACCCAGCGCCTTAATCACGTTGCCACGGGCTGCGATACGCAATTTAGGGAATAGATTGCGAATGAGGCTAATGTTATTATTGTTGACCCCATAAAATGTATGAGGGTCAATTTGGTCTATAATTATTGTTCTTTCGTTCACTTATTAAACTAATTGGTAATTTTGAATTCTGAATTTTAAATTCTGAATTTTGAATTTTGAATCTGAAGTTTTGAATCTGGAGTTTTTGAATTAATCATTAATCATTTATCATTTATCATTAATCATTAATAATTAATAATTAGTCATCACCCCACAGATCCTTCCAGTGTTATCTGTAGGAGTTTTTGCGCCTCCACGGCAAATTCCATCGGGAGTTTGTTCATCACTTCCTTGGCATATCCGTTGACAATCAAGGCTACCGCTTCTTCCATCGGGATGCCGCGTTGCTCGCAATAGAATAGTTGAGCCTCGTTGATCTTTGAGGTTGTGGCCTCGTGTTCAACTGTGGAGCCATTGTTTGCCACATCAATGTAGGGAAATGTGTGGGCACCGCACTTGTCGCCGAGAAGTAGGGAGTCGCATTGAGTGAAATTGCGGCAGCCGGTGGCAGCCGGAACCACTTTTACACCTCCACGGTAGCTGTTTTGCGACATTCCTGCCGATATTCCCTTGCTGACAATAGTAGACTTGGAGTTTTTTCCAATATGTATCATCTTGGTGCCGGTGTCGGCCTGCTGATGGTTGTTGGTCACAGCAACAGAGTAGAATTCACCCACGCTTTCATCACCCTTGAGGATGCACGAGGGATATTTCCATGTTATTGCAGATCCGGTTTCAACTTGAGTCCAGCTTACTTTGGAGCGGTGTCCACGGCAGAGTGCCCTTTTGGTTACAAAATTATATATTCCACCCTTTCCGTCTTTGTCGCCGGCATACCAGTTCTGGACAGTGGAGTATTTTACTTCTGCTCTTTCCTCAACAATAATCTCGACAATAGCTGCATGTAGCTGGTTTTCATCGCGCATCGGGGCGGTGCATCCTTCAAGGTAGGAAACATAAGCATCATCATCAGCTACTATAAGCGTACGCTCGAACTGCCCTGTTCCCGAAGCATTGATTCGGAAATAGGTGGAAAGTTCCATCGGACACCGTACCCCCTTCGGGATGTAGACAAAAGATCCGTCGGAGAAAACTGCGGAGTTAAGGGCGGCAAAGAAGTTGTCGCGGTAGCTGACAACACTTCCGAGATATTTTCTGACGAGGTCCGGATAGTCTTTGACAGCTTCAGAGAAACTGCAGAAAATTACACCGAGTTCGGCAAGTTTTTCGCGGTGGGTGGTCTTCACGCTGACGGAGTCCATGACTGCATCGACAGCCACACCGGCGAGATGTTTCTGCTCTTCGAGAGAAATGCCGAGTTTGTTGAAAGTTTTTACGAGTTCCGGGTCAACCTCGTCCATGCTTTTCTTGAGTTCCTTTTTCTTGGGAGCGGCATAGTAGCTGATAGCCTGGTAGTCGATCTCCGGAATGTTGAGATGTGCCCATGTAGGCATCTTGAGGGTTAGCCAATGTCTGTAGGCTTTGAGGCGGAAATCAAGGAGCCATTCGGGTTCCTCTTTTTTCTCGGATATGTATCGGATTACGTCTTCGGATAGGCCTGGAGGTACGATATCGGTGTCGATATCGGAAGTAAATCCATATTTATATTCACTGTTTGTGGTCTCGTTTAGGACCTTTGCACTATTATTTTCCATGAGAATTATGCATCTTTTGCAAGATTTTACAAAATTACAACAAAAATCTTGCCAAAACAATTTTATTTATGATAAAAAAAGTTTTGGGGAGAAAGGATGAAGTTAATTGTCAATTATGAATTATGAATTATGAATTAGCGATGTGCCGGATAGGTGGGGAGCACGCTCCGCGTGTGAGACGGCGGGAAGGGAATGAAAAAGCGGAGAGGCTTTGGGGACTCTCCGCTTTGGTATGATAGAAAATTATAGAGGTAAATCAGAGGCTTCTGTTGAGGTAGATGCGGTGTGTAGTGTTGCCAATGCGGATGATGTAGATTGCCGGTTCAACTTATTTAGGTCATCGCGGGTGCAATCATGCTTAATCAGCATCCCGTTGACGCTATATACATCTACCAATATGTCGGGATCTGCGAAGATAGCTTCCACTCCTGTTATTCCTATTATAGAGCATGTGGCAGAAAGGTTGGATCCGTCGGTAGTGGAAACTGTAATCTTGCAGGTTCCGGCTTTAATTACAGTAACCTTGCCATTGTCATCAACAGTTGCTATTGATTCGTCGGTTGATTTCCACGACAGGTGCTTGTTGGTGGCATTATCCGGGAGAACTGTGGCAACGAGGGTTGCGCTCTCCCCCTCAGTGAGGGTCAATTCGGTCTTGTCGAGAGCAATACTTGCAACCGGGATTTCCTTGGCGTTGACGGTCAGTGCGCATGATGCGGAGATAGCAGGGTTTTCAACAGATGAAACAGTAA
>CAYQXG010000006.1:9196-52573 GCA_964421525.1 uncultured Sangeribacter sp.
TCAGGGTGACAGTCTCACCTTCGGTTAGGCTCAAAGTAGTCTTGTCGAGCGTGATGCCTTCAACCGGGATTTTCTTGGCGTTCACGGTCAGTGCGCATGATGCGGAGATAGCAGGGTTTTCAACAGATGAAACAGTAATCTTTGCGTTTCCGGCTGCTTTTGCAGTGACTTTTCCGTCGGCTGTTACAGTAGCTACAGCTTCATTGTCGGATGCCCATGTCAGAGCTTTGTTGGTGGCGTCGGCGGGGGCTATGGTGGCTGTCAGGGTGACAGTCTCACCTTCGGTTAGGCTCAAAGTAGTCTTGTCGAGCGTGATACCTTCAACCGGGGCTTCTACAGTTACGGTGCAGATGGCGGTCGTTTCTATTCCGAGGTTATCCGTTTCGGTGAAAGATATCTTTGCTTCCCCGCATCCAATGGCAGTGACTTTGCCATCAGTGTCTACGGTTGCGATAGATTCATTGGAACTGCTCCATGCCTGGGATTCGATGTTGATTCCTGGTGCCGGGGTGCTTGTTTGGGAAATGTTTTGGGTTTCCCCTTTTGAAAGAGTCATAGATTCCGGAGAGAGGGATAACACTACACTTGCGATTATCTTATCCTCTCCAACAGATGCCCATTTATCTTTGTATTGACCAAGTGCGGAATTTGGAACTATTACGGATTTTAGAGCCTGACAAAGAAAAAAAGAGCCATTTGAAATTGTCGGTGGAGTTGTATTTATGGAATAGATAGATTCAAGTTGGGTGCACTCCTCGAAAGCAGAAGAGCCTATGGATTTCACAGATGAAGGGATTTTAATTGTTTCCACACTCCTACAAGCATAAAAAGCAGAGTTCCCTATATCTTTTACAGAATTACCCAAGTTAATATTCCTCATTTTGGAGCAAAAAGAGAATGCTTCATTCCCGATTGAAGTTACTGCTGAAGGAATATCAATCTTTGTCAGATTAGTGCACGATTTAAAAGCACCGTCACCGATTGAAGTTACTGCTGAAGGAATATCAATCTTTGTCAGGCCAAAGCAAAATTGAAAAGCACCGTCACCGATTGAGGTTACAGATTCAGGAATAACAATCTCTAATTTATCAATATTGGGCGAACTACAAGACTCATAAAATAAATTTTTGTTGACTCTGGTAATGGAACCAAGATTTATAACTCCTCCAAGATTAGTGCAACCAGAGAATGCTGCTTCTCCGATAGATGTTACGGAAGTAGGAATGCTGATAGATTGCAGATCGCTGCAACCGGAAAAAGCTTCGGTGCCGATTGAAGTAAGAGATGTGGCAGAAATCATATCGACAGAGGTAAGGTTACTGCGTCTGAAAGCAAAATCCGGAATAACCTCAACTTTATCGCCGATGGTTAATGTAGTGGCATTAATGAAAGGAGTAATCTGACCGTTGATTTGACAAACTGTTGCATTGAATACAACTGTTTTTAAATTAGAGGAAGCATAGAACGCGTTAACATCTATCGTGGATACAGATTGAGGAATTGTAATCTCAGTCAATTTATCGCAATATGAGAAAGCATAATCAGGAATAGTCTCTACTTTATCACCAATCACCACACGGGTCACATTGCTCGGACCAATAGTGATGCCATTGGATGTATCAAGATAGGTTCCAAAAGGAGATTTAGGGATGTTTGGATCAACATAAATCTCGGCCTTAATTGCATTATAGGTTACGGTTGATAACTTTAGGCAATCACTAAATGCATCTTTTCCGATTGAGGTTACTGACTCCGGAATTTCTATTGAAGTGAGTGATGAACATTTAGAGAATGCTTCATCTCCTATAGAAGTCACAGACTCCGGAATTTCTATTGAAGTGAGTGATGAACATTCAGAGAATGCTGCATCTCCTATAGAAGTCACAGACTCCGGAAGAGTCAGAGAAGTAAATCCACATAGAGAAAAGGCAAAGTTTCCTATGTCAGTAACAGAGGTGGGAATTGATATTGAGGTTAGTAATAGACATCCATCAAATGCCGATGCTTCAATAGTTGTTATCGTATTTGGAAGGATTACTTTCGAAAGACCGGGGAGATTACAAAATGAATATATTCCTAATTTTGTCAAGGTATATTCAATATCTCCATCCATGGGATTTTCTGGAAGGACCAATTCTCCGCTGATATCCGGATTACCGGCGGTGGGGAAACTTCCCGGTTTTGTCATGCAGGTTTTGGCTTCTTCGTCGATTACCTGGTATGTTATGCTTTGACCTTCGTGTTCATAAGTGAAGGTTTTGGGTTCTGTCGCATCTTGAGCTTGTATGGAGACAGGGTAAATTGAGAGGAGAATGAGCAGTGGGAGGATATTCTGTTTCAGCGTTTTCATGATAGTTTTGTAAATATGATTTTGTGATGCAAAGATAGATTTTTTTTCTGAGAAATACAAATTGTTCAATTAAATATCTTATTAGGGATATCGTTTTAATACATAATTTAGTCTTTGGTGCGATGTGCCGGATAGGTGGAGAGCACGCTCCGCGTGCGATTGATTGAATGAATATTCGGTGAAAAATGAAAGGAGATTTGGGATATTGGAAATTTTTAGTTAACTTTGTGGTTATCATTTAAGGTTAGCTAATAAGACTATATGAAAAAATATCAGAAAGCGTTTCTGGCTATGGCAGCAGCTATATGCTATATGGGCGCATCAGCACAGCTCGTGATAAATGAGCTTATGCAGTCGAACATAGATTGCATCATGGACGATCTCAACGAATTTCCGGACTCTTGGGTGGAACTTTATAATGTCGGCACTGAAACAGTGTCGCTTAAAGACTATTTGATAGGGGATAAGGATAAAGTGAAAAAAGCATATCAGCTTCCGGGCATTCAGTTGAAGCCGGGAGAATTCATAGTCATATACTGCGACAAAGTGGGAGAGGGACTGCACACCGGTTTCCGTCTTGAATCCGGGAAAGGTGGCAATCTATATCTTTTCAAGGGAGATGAGATTGTGGATAAACTGGAAGATTGGAAGAAACAGCCTGCGCCGAATATTGCCTACGGCAGGAAGAGCGATGGCGATGACAAATGGGGTTACCAGGCTGTCCCTACTCCGGGCAAACCTAATTGCGGAGAACTCTGCAAGGATATTTTGGGTGAGCCTGTATTCAGTGTTGCGGGAAAGGTATTCACAGGTTCTCTCGACCTGAGCCTGAGCTTACCGGCAGACTGTCCGGAGGGCACCAAGATTCACTATACTACCGACGGAAAGGAGCCAACCGCCGAGAGTGCCGAATATGGAAGTCCGATAAAGATTTCGAAAAACACTGTTGTAAGAGCCAAGTTATTCTGCGATGGATACCTTTCTCCGCGATCTACGACTCATTCCTATATTAACCATGGAAGGGAGGTTACCTTACCTGTAGTCTCCATTGTGACCAACAATGACTATTTCTATGGTAATAAGCTTGGAATCTATGTCGAGGGTAATTATAAACAGGGGACCCCAAATTATGAATATGACTGGCGCCGTCCTATCAACTATGAATATTTTGAGTCGCCGGGGACTGCAAGCGTGATCAATCAACTTTGCGAAACGCGCGTGAAAGGTGGCGCGACACGCGGAAATCCTCTGAAATCACTTGCGGTGTATGCCAACAAGCGTTTTGGAACCAAGCGCTTCAATTATGAGTTTTTCCCTGACCAGACACCCGGTATAGAGGAATTCAAATCGTTTGAGATGCGCAATTCCGGCAATGACTTCGACTATATGTATATGCGCGATGCCATCATCCAGCAAAGCATGGGAATGGGGGCCGATCTCGATTGGCAGCCCTCCCGCCCAGTCATCGTATATATCAATGGAACATACAAAGGAATCTTGAATGTGCGCCCACGCAGCAATGAGGACTATGTGTATTCCTACTATGACGGACTCGAGGATATAGACATTATTGAGAACTGGCATGAGCTCAAGGAGGGTTCCTGGGATAATTTCAACGACTTCACCAAGTTTTATAGGGAAACAGGTCATTCGCACGAGGAATTCAAGAAGTGGATGGATACCGAGGAATTCTGCAACCTCATGATCATGGCAATATTTTTCGATAATGAGGACTTTCCGGGAAACAATATCGTGATGTGGCGCCCGATAGCAGATGGAGGATTATGGAGATGGATTGCAAAGGACACCGATTTCGGATTGGGACTTTATGGCCAGACTGCCAACTACAAGACCTTGAATTGGATAACAACTCCCGGATATGACAATAACAGAAACAGCTGGGCTAACACTGCAGATGCAACCCGCTTGTTCCGTCGTCTGCTTGACACTCCCGAATGGAAAGATATGTTTATTGACCGTGCCGCTATCTATATGGGCGATTTTATGAACTCCGATGCAATCAATGCCCGTATAGACAAACGCTACAATGAACTTAAATTTGAATATAAGTATCACAGAGACCTATTTAATCCTTGGTGGCCGAACTATTCGAATGAGATAAGCAGTGCCAAGAACTGGACTAAGCAGCGCTGGTCTTTCTTCTATAAGCATCTGGCAGATTTCTTCAAGTTGAATTCAGCAGTGAATCTGACTATCGACAAAGGCACCGGAAAGGGCCGCACCTTGACTGTTAATGATATTCCGTTGCAAAGTAACGAATTCAACGGAAAGTTCTTCGCCGGGCGAAAGCTGACGGTGAAGTCGGAATCGGAAAGCGACGGACTATATGTGAACGGCTGGGAGGTCAAGGTGACCAAAGATGGTGTCACTACGAGCGATACCTACAATACAGAGGTCTTGAGTCTGGAGATGCCGGAGGGGAGCAAGGTGGAGATTACCTCTATTCTTTCTGCAGAGCCTCTTGGTGTTGAGGCAATTACATCGGAGATTGATCCGGGATTGCCTTGTGAGATTTATGACCTTTCAGGACGCTGTGTGGGCACCTATGCATCTATGTCGAGTGCCGAACTTGCGCCGGGAGTCTACATCATAAAGCAAGGGAAGACTGTGCGGAAAGTGGTTCGGTGAAGAATTGATTGTTAATTATAAATTAATATTTATTTGAATGCCTCCTAAAGCGCTTACTCCAAATGTAAGGCTTTGGGAGGCATGTCTGAATGCATAAGATTAAGATGTAGACGCGGTGTGCCGGATAGGTAAGTAGCACGCTCCGCGTGCGAGATGGCGGGAAAGGAAAGAAAAAGCAGGGAGGTGTTCTTAGTTCAAATGAAAATTCTCTATTTTTTTGGTTTACTTGTTTTTTTTTGTTAGTTTTGCAATTCACAATTTTCATATTTATGGCATTAGACAAATTATCACTGGCAAAAGGGAAAAAGGTCATCGTTTTGAAAAAAGAAGAAAAACGGTGGAACGATCTTATAGATGCCGTCATGGAAGGAAAGGTGATACCGGTGATAGGTCCCGATTTTCTGATAGATGATGAAGATGAAGAATCATTGGAGTCAGGAAATCTGCATCAGCAAATCATCAACCTTATAGCCTCAGCCTACGGCATAGAAAGCAATCCAAAGACATTTTCCCAATTGGTCTATGACAAAGATTTCATATATGAGACCAATTCAGACAAAGATGCAATCTACATGCTCATAAATCAGATACTCACCCAAGCAATTGAGGAAAATCAGCTCCAACCCAATCATCTATTGCAAAAATTACTGTTGCTTAGAAAATTCCCCTTTGTCATCACCACCTCCTTCACACCCATAGTAGAGATGGCGATGCGTGCCGCCTGGCCGGAGAAAGAAGTGCGGGTGCTCCAATTCAGGAATGACCCCAATCATGACCTCACCATGGGCAAAGGAGACATAGAGAGTGAACTGGACATGGAGAAACCGACGGTCTACTACATGTTTGGAAAACATTGTGATGAAAAGCGCTATGTAGTTACCGACCTCGACATGATGGATTTCTGTCGCAAGTGGATAGCAGGCGGTGCCAATGTGCCCAAAGTGCTATCGGAAGTGATGAAGAAACGCTATCTGCTTGTCTTGGGCAATAACTACAGCGATTGGCTGTTTCGGTTTATCCTGTATTCCATGCGTCCATCGCCCGACATCATGCGCTCCTCGCTGATGGTGCACGACAATCTGGATCCTTCACTGCGCGACTTCCTCGACAGACTGCAGACTTTCATTGAGAAAGATCCCAAATATGTAGTAATGGAAATCGACCGGCGTGTCAACGAACGACTGGAACAGCAGAAACTCAACAATACGGGCCAACAATATGACACTGATGTATTCCTTTCCTATTCGCGTAGAGACAAGGAAGTGGTGGAAAAATTATACCATGCTCTGACTGACGCAGGCATCCGTGTATGGTATGACTCCAACGATATTCCCGGAGGGGCGGATTGGAAAGAGGCGTTTCTGAAGGGAGTGAGAAATACACGACTCTTTATTCCGGTTTTATCGAACAATGTAGCCAAGGAATATATGAGCCCGCATGAATATCGTGAAGAATGGAAACTGGCAGCATCGATGGCAAGCAAGATGGGAGGTCGCGACTTTATCTGGCCTTTGGCAGAGCAAGGCTTTGATTTCTACAACGAGAAGAATCTGCTCCCCCCTGAGTTTCATAAGAAGAATGCAACATGGTATACGATAGCCGATGATTTCAAGGGATATGCGGCAGAAGTGAAAAAGAAAGTGGATGAGATTAAAATGAAGGAAGAGGAATTGAAGAATGGCAAATAAAGATTTCAGCAACCCCTGGAAAGGTTTGAATTTCTATATAGAGGGAGAAGTGATCTATGGCAGAAATGCCGAGATACAAAGCCTCTCTCAATATATTTTCAACAATGCTCAAACAGTGCTTTACGGCCGTTCCGGCATTGGCAAATCCTCTATCCTGAATGCCGGTATTTTCCCAAGAGCCCGAATGAGGGGGATGATACCCGTCAGCATCCGCCTGAAACATGACGACACGAACAACTATGTCTTGCAGATCCGGGAGGCGATAGAGAAAAGCGGGCTGACGCCGGAGCCACTCTTGCCTGCCGTAAGAGGTGAAGAAAATGAAAGCCTGTGGGAGTTCCTGCATCGGCATAATTTCTTAGACAGCAATGGAGAGCAACGTATCCCATTGCTTGTATTCGACCAATTTGAGGAAATATTCACTCTTCAGAGGAATGAAAAATTAAAACGGGAATTTTTCAGGGAACTGGGCAATTTGCTCAACGATGTAAAACCGACTTATATAGTTGAGCATGAAAATAAGGCACGCAAAAGCCGGACCACAGAGGGGGAGACAAAGGTGGTTTCGTCAGGAGCATTCAAGGGATTGAGCCTGAAACTGAATATCAGGCGCAACGACAGCGAAGAAGAACCCCAAGTTTCATATATTGAACATCCGGACTATCATATAGTGTTTGCCATGAGAGAGGATTTCCTATCCTCCCTGGAACTTTACGCCTCCAGCATACCGGTGATGAAAGACAACCGGTTTGGGTTGCTTCCAATCAATGAGGAGCAGGCTGCTGATATCATAAGTCTACCTCGGGAAGGACTTGTGGATAAGGAGGTGGCAAAACTTATCATCCAGCAGGTGACAGGGCGTAGCGATTTTGAACTTGACGGCAATCCGGAGATTGAGGTTGACGCCGCGGTGCTCTCTCTTTATCTGAGTCGGCTATATATCAAGAAGCCGGAAAATGAACCTTGCATCACCAAGCAACTTGTGCGCACCTACAGCGGCCACATAATCAATGATTTCTATCTTGATGCGATATGTTCAAAACCGGAAGAAAACGAACTTATATCTAAAGAATCTATCTTCCTGCTTGAAAACCAGTTGCTTACCCGTGAAGGGCGACGCAACAATGTGTCGCGTAGCGACCTGAAAGACCAGGGAATCTCGGAAAATGAACTGGATATCCTGATCGACAAGCGGAAACTCCTGCGCCAGTTTAACCATGGCAACGACATGCGCATTGAATACATCCACGACATACTCTGTCCGGTGGTCAAGGAACGCAAGGAACAGCGTGAACTTCTTGAGCAGCAGGAGAGGGAGCGACTGCGTCAGGAGCAGGAGAAAAAATTGTTGCTGGAGCGTCAGCGCAAAGAAAGGCGCCGGACGCGCATTCTGTTAGGTTCTGCAGCCCTGCTGATATTGGGCATCGTAGGGTGGCTTGCCTTAGACTGGTTTCTCAACGATAAGGAATACAAGACCTA
The DNA here is from genome assembly GCA_964421525.1 of uncultured Sangeribacter sp. Classification (GTDB taxonomy): domain Bacteria; phylum Bacteroidota; class Bacteroidia; order Bacteroidales; family Muribaculaceae; genus Lepagella. The sequence goes on from CAYQXG010000006.1 coordinate 17,363, forward strand.
TTATGCCGATTTCACGCGCCGTAATGGTTGGCCCGTGGGAGTTGGGAAGGAGCTAAGCCACAGCGAGGCCTCAAAACTTTCCACATTCTATTGCCTCGTTAGATACGGCAACAATTCCAAACACAATGTGGAGGTGCTGATATCGCCCGGTCGCGACATGGCACCCCACGACATGAGAATCCCATTGGTGGGAGCCGATGACCAAAGCAACAAGGAGGCGATTGCATTTTCCGAACTTATGGGGCAGACAAGAAAAATAATATTCAGCAGCGGGCCCGACGACAACGTTGCCAAAGAGGTGGCCTACGACAAAGACGGCCATGTGCTTTACTCCACAAATTACTATGGCGAGAATCAGATGCTTTGGGCTGTTTACACCGATGCAAACGGTTCGCCGATCAAGCTGAGTAACAATGCCGACCGCATGCGAGTCATGCTTGATCCTCAGTCTGGTTTGGAAAGCAAATGCATGTTTTATGATTCCCAAGGAGTGCCATGCCATAACTATCTGGGCGATTACGGATATAATATTGTTTATGACGAAGACAACAGGATAGAGAGGCTTGATCATCTTAATGCCTTCGGTAATGTCAATTATTCGGAAAGCCGTTCCTACGAGGATGGTAACATTACAATCGATTATGCCAATGCCCCTCAGAAATATGACCAACTGAAGATAATCAAAAATGAGAAAGGGGAGATAGCGGAACGCCGTTACTACAAAAACGGAAGGTTGCTCGACGACATAATGCAACCGGCAATAGAGCGGATGCTTTATTATGACAACGGGTTGCTTAAGCAGACAGCCTGCTCCGATGCCTATGAAAAGCCTTTCAAGGGGATGGGGACGAAAACAGCGTTGTCGCACTTTACATATCAGGATGGCAGCCGGAAACTCATCTCCGAATCAAGGCTGAATGAAAAGGGCGACACTCTATATGACTACAGACTGACAATCGGGGCCGCAGTCAGAGATTCCATAGTCGATGACAGGGCTCAGAACACCTACCTGCACAAACACAGCGTATACAATGACGGAGTCCTTGCAGAGACATCGTATTATGACCGAGAGGGGAATCCGGCCTACAACATGGAGGAAGATTTCCATAGATTGGTAGTGGAGACCAAGAAGCAATCGGATGGTGGGAAACACGTGCTCTATACATATTATGACGAGGATGGCAAACTATACGATAAGGGAATCACTCGTTCGGAATCACATTTCGATAAGGATGGCGACCGAACATTCTATCGGACGTTTGATGCCGATGGGAATATAATCTCCTCAATGGCTTATGAATATCAGAACGGGATTGAGAGCGCCCGGTATGCAGTAGGCATTCATGGCACTCCGATACGCTGTCCGCAATGGGAAAGCGAGCACCTTTGCTATTACAAATTGGAATCAGTCCGCGATTTTTCAGGGCGTCTTGCTCAGGTGAATGCATTAGGAGAGAAAGGACAACCCTCTCTCTTATATGCTGACATGAACGGCCGAACGTTCAGTGCCGACACCATAGGCAACCGAAAAATCGGCTGCGGCTGGAATTTCTATACACTCCGGCATATCGACCCTTACACTCCAAAGGCGTCTGACAGGAAGGTGAACTATATCCACCTATTGAAACCCGGAGGAGCTGCCGATAAGGCAGGTTTGCTTGATGGCGATATCCTTGTAAGCGGCACAATCTCACCCGGATGTGAGATCACTGTCAAACGCAGCAATCCTGAATCGGATAAAGCAGAGACCAAGAGATTTATTCTCCCAAACACCCCCGATCCGGGCGCGGAGGTGTATCCTGTATATTACAGTGCCAAGGAATATGATGATTTATGGAAATGAGAGGATATTATAAGGTTGCTATAGCACTGCTTCTAATAATTTGTGTTGCCTTCAGTGCAATGCCTCAATCGCGCGGTTCTCGCGGTAATGAGATGTTTAACTTTGCATCGCGAAAAACGGAGACAATCCGCAACAAACAATCATCAGGGCAACATAAGGATTATGCACTATATAGGCTTGTGACAAGACAAAACGGATGGGTAGTCGGAGTGGGGCCGCAGCTGTCGGATGAGGAAGCATCGTATCTCGGCTGCTATTACAAACTCAGCAAGAAAAACGAGGCCGGACACTGGACTCATGTTGAGGCGCTTAATGGGAGGGGAAGATATACCACCGACCATGATTTACGACCCTACGCGATTCCCTCTTCAGATACCTACGGGGCTGACTCTGCCTGGGTCAAGAAATGCAAGGATATCTGCAGATGGGAGTATGCCTACGACGGTAAAGGAGAACGAGTAACTATGGAAAGGAGTTATGATGCCAATGGGAAACTCGTTTCCTCTTTCCGCCCTATGCAAGTAAACGACAGCGTATTTATAGGAACATATTTTGACCATATCGGTTTTCCGGCAAACCTGCGCAAGAACGACACTGATGCAACCCTTGTGCGGGTCACCACCGATAGGAATGGGTTCACCTCCAGAGTGGAACTTCTGGATGGTGACGGGGAGAATATCGGGAATAAAGATGATGTCTATATCACAGCCTATACTTTTGATAAAGATGGATATCTTCTTTGCAAAACATATTTGAACCCGATGGGGGAAATGCTCGACTATGCTACGCAACTCTATCATTGGGATAAGAAAAGAGGTTTGTTGATCGCTGAATCAACCTTATTATTTTTTAATAAAGAGGTTTTTTTGTCGGGAAACGGGATTCATGATTTCGATATAACTAAACTTGACCATACCAAATACAGTTATGACGGGTATGGAAGGAGAATCGTTGAATCCAAATATTCAGGAACGGGGGAGAAAGATTCCAATTACTCCGGCACGCATGCAAAAAAAACCAAGTACAATAGATTTGGAGAATGGACAGAACTTAATTATTACAACAAGGATGGTAGTCTGAATAATGATTATAATGATAATGCTAAAGAAATAAGGGAATTTGACAATTACGGTAACCGGATATTATATGCATTGTTCGATAAAAATGGGGCCCCGGTCTGTTATCGCTCGGAGAGCAAATGGGATGGTCCCGAAAATCTGATAAGCAGGATTACTTATGATATCAAGAATGGTGAGATTGTGCCTGTCTATAAATATGTGAAAGATGGTGATGTTGAAATTACTGAGTGGGAAAAGGAAAATGTCGCGCTGGATGACAGTCGTGCCATGTATCGATATTATGAGAAAGTGACTCCTCAAACAATAGAACAAAGATACTTGTGCGGATTGGTTTCCATTGACTCTATCGACAGCCGCGGCAATACAATATCAACGGAATATTTTGATGAAGATCACAATCGTGTGATCCCTCCGAGTAGAACTTATTCTTATGGTAAAGCACGATTTGATTACGATGGGGACAATTATATATCATACACAAATTATTACGACAATGAAGGAAAGCCTTGCCAACAAAGTCATGATTCGGCAGCCTCAAATCTTATTATTGAGTATGATGCAAAAACCAATACCTATACAAGAAAATGCCGGGATTCCGAAGGGTTGCCATATCGTTTTGAATCTGAAAGATATAATCAAAAGAATGAATCGGAGGAATTGACAAGTTTAAGTGTTTTGGGACATCCATGCCGTTCTGAATATTATAGCGGGAATTTTTATATAGCAAAAGGAATTGCCAATATAGAAGGGAGTTACACGTCGTTTGGAATTTTGAATGAATGGGGTGAACCTGCTTATGTCGTGTTTCTCGATGGGAAAAGTGGTTATGAACATAGAACTAATGAGGGGTGGTTTGACGAATTTGGCAACCGGATTGAGAACATGGGGCAATGGGTAAAGACTGTGCCTAAAGTGCTTAGTATAGAATGTATAGATCAGAAAGCGTTTGATTACGGGTTTAAGGATAATGACATCATAGTGCAATACGGGGATTGGCATTATCCCATTGACGGCACCACCCGGTATGAGGACATGTATCTCTCGATGATTCTCAATGCAGGAAAAGAAAAGACAGTGAGAGTGCTCCGTCATGATCTTGAGAATCAAACCAGCATGATTGTGACCTTGCCTACACTCCCGCCGGGCACATTGTCGGAATTTGGAGTAGTCGAACATACAGGATTCTACACGAAACAGGAATTAGGTAGGTTGACCGCCACATTGTCAGACTTTATCAAAGAGACAGGCATACCGTGGCACGATAATGAAGTCAGGAGCTACGGAAGTTCCGACGAAAGAGCTGTCACCATATTGGTGCCACAAAAATCGTATAACTCCTATTTCTACTATCATCAGAACCTTCGCGATGCTAACATTCATCTCGATAAGATAGAAGACGGAAACGGGCATTCTGTCTATAGGTACACTCCCGATCTTGCAAACTGCAAAGAATTGGAATATCCCTCAACCGACGAAAATGTCACATCATATTCCATCACATTGACCGAAGAAGAATACGCGAGGTATAGTAAAATGCTGAATAACTCAGAGACGAATAATGAAAATTAACCGATTATACTTGTTTGTTCTTGCGATCCTGCTTACTTTATCAGTGGGAAGCAATGTCATTTGCGCGCAACGAGGGGATACCGGTCCTGCTGTATTTACCAAGATTTCAGAAGAATCCTCTCTTAAAAATGCCATGTCGGTCAGAGTAAAGGAAAAGAAGAAGGATATTATCGAGCATAAGCCCGAGCTGTATCAAAACATAGTGCGTCGCAACGGATGGTTTGTCGGCGTAGGGAAACTGACGGTAGAGGAAGCTAAAAAAATGAACCATTTTTTCAGGTTGTCGCAGATGAATTCCGCCGGCAACTGGACCTTTGTCGAAGCCATTAGTGGAGATGGGAACTATACCACGGACCATGACTTTCATCCTTATCTTCTGCCGCGTGGTCGGGCCGGCAAAAATCAGGAATCTGTTTATGAATGGAAAAAGAAATTGGAGGCAATCTGCAAATGGGACTTTTCGTATGATGAGACGGGCAAAACAGTGATAGTGGAGCGAGCCTACGACAAGGATGATAATCTTATCATCAGTTCAACTCCGGTGATCCTTGACGATGGGTCGGTGATGACGTCGTATCTCGACGAATGGGGACGTCCTTTGAAACTGACCACCGGCAACAAGGCGTTCATGACCCAATCATTCAGAAATAAGGATGGGCTCGATGTGCGTGTGCAATTGCTCGACAACAAGGGCAATATGATTGAAAACGGTGAAGGTGGCAACATCATCTGCTATAAATATGACAGTAAATTGAGGCTTATAGAAGAAGAGTTCTTCAGTGTCACGATGAACCGTATGCGTAACCGAGGCGGGTCGGTCGGTTACTCCTATTCTTTCCCCTCAGACTCCATTATGATCAGGAAGCAATTGTCGTCCAACTCAAAACCATACAAAACCGTATATAAATATAAAGACAGGAATCTTTCAAGTGTAAATTATTACAATTTTGATGATAGCCCCTGGGAGGGAATAGATCAATCCCATACCACTCACTATACCTATCATAAGGATGGTTCTCCTCATGAAACAATACATCTGGATACTGCAGGCAATTATATGAATGTATCCGACAAATTCGCAGGGGAATCATTCAAGATAAGGCAATGGAAGGAGGGGGGATTTCCACAGCGAGCTACATACAGAATTGTCAACGACTCAATAGTGTGCAATTATTATCTAAAGAGCGCAAAGGAGCGTGATGAATGGACTTACAGCGGTCCGAACTACAACTATACTGAAATTGGAGAAAAAGATGCTGACGGCAGGTATGTTTCCGATGCATTCTATCGTGATGGAAAGCCATGGACGCCAAGCAATAAAAATTTCCACAAAAAGGTGTATCCCGTAAAGCAATTGCCGAATCATAAGGCAATTACTGAAGAAAAATATCTCGACGGGAATGGCGAGGTGATCTTTAACTCTGCGTTTACCTCCACCACAACGATTATCGACAGTGTCGGCAATACGAAAACCATAGTTAAAAGAAACCGCGACGGGGATGTGCTTAGCAATTCAAGGGAGCACTATCCAAGGGGCTTCAGCAACGTTACGGATATTGACGTGCAATATCTTAACGCTCTCGGCAATCCGACCTATATCAATTCAAACGGTCGCATAGGATATGCCTTCAGGGCAGGTAGGGATATCTACAACAGGCTGAATCTCAATATAGCCATCAATCCTCTCGGAGAGCCGGCTTATTTCAATACGATGGAAGAAGCATATTACGCATGTGTGAAAATCGGGGGGAAATGGCTATATTTTGATGAAGACCGGGACCAGACAGTCGCATCCGATCTTTTCAAAAAACTGCCAAAGACAAATGTTGTTGAAATCACCGACAGCATCGGATATGGACATGGACTTAAAGACGGGGACTATATTATCGGGTTCGGCAATTGGGTTGCTCCCGACGACAGTATTGCCGCCGACTGGAACTCCTTAATGGAAGAGACCATTTTACAAACTCCCGAAAAGAAAACCATGCTTGTGGTCCGCACAGACAGGGACACAAAAGAAGCGTCGGTGAAGGAACTCACTCTTCCCGAAGGAGACATAGCGGAGTTAGGTTTTACATTTCATCCGTTGTGTCTTACCCGGCGTGAAAATACGCGTCGCCGGGATGCCATTCAGCAATATCTGGAAAGAAAAAATTTTGCCTCGCTTAGGGAGGTACGCCCGGCTTATGCATCTAACGCGGAAGACTCTTCATATAATATGAGCATTTTAGTGCCGAAAACATATACCAATGGAGGCTACGTTGACTCGGATCCTGTCATTTCCCGTGCACCAAGGTTTGTGCTTTACTATGACAAAAGCAACACTGACGGCAATGGGAAAAAGTCGGGCCGTATATGGCACATGGAGGAAGAATTAAGGTTTGACCGGTTTCCCAATATTGCCCTTGACACTGTCTATAAAAATTCATTTTTGGTTGTGGCAGACGGAAGAACGCAACTTGACAGCATCATTTGCAAAAACGGGAGATTCCCATTCTATCAAGCATCTGTAGTTGTCTCCAAATCAGATTATGACAAATATGCTGCGATGCACGACGAATGGGCGGACACCACTTCGCACGGAAGAGTGAACGAAGCCACCCGTCAAGTTCTTGTTTGCAATGTGGTTGCCGAAGATGGGTATTATATGTTTGACAATGGCTATCGCGGCAGGTTTCTCACTCTTCAATACGGGGATTGGGACTGCAGGAAAAATGCGGATTCCTTTAATGCCGATAATTATCGGGATGTTGTAAAACCGGTGATACTGCTTCCTATTGACACGGTATCGTTCGACATTATTGGTGAACCAATAGAGCAGGAATTACCGGAAGGAATTGTGGGATTGAGATTTCAGCAGACAGAATTCTCGCCCTATGATTTTAAAAATAAGGTGCTCTCGGAATATAACAAGGTATTATTAAAACGAAAGATCAAGAAGAATGAGATACAGGGCTCATGGAAAGGGCTAAAAATCATTGAAAGTGATTCCTTGAATATAATCAAGACAGTAATATTTGATCTTGACAATAGCGGCAGAGCTCTCCTTTCTGTTGCCTTCTATTTCGCGGATATCAATCGGGAACTATCGGATGAAGAACATCTGCAATGTTTGCAAATCGAAATCCCATGTTCTTATTCCATTGATGAGGATTTAAGTATTCATCCGGTGAAATCCGGGAAAATGAGGAATAAACTGAAAAAGTCCGTTTTCGCTAAAGTTTTTTCATCGGATGAAAGGGAATTGATTGAGGCCCGATTGCAACCCCGATATTATGCCAAAGAACTCGAAGCCTTTATTTCTGATGACTCCGATTCTACTGCTAAAGTGGATAATAAGGCAATGGCCAGGAGGTATTTTGACGACATGAAAAAATTGCATGGAAATCCGGATATATTCAGCAAAATTTCCTTTACAGCAGACGGAGACATTGATTTCAGGGGAGAAATGATTCTCGATTACTATGACCTCCCCTGAGGGCAGTCACCATTACTTTGGAGTTGTCGGGCTATCGGCGGATGAGGCGAAGGAGTTCGCCAATCCATAAGACGATGGATGTGGAGCCTATGATCAGGGCCCAGTCGGTCAGTTTCAAGGGCACTACGTTGAAGAATTCACCTCCGACTGTGACAATGAGTATTTGGCCGAATAATATCAGGAGGGCTATGGTGATGAAACCACTGCAGTCCTTGAAATGAAATGCGCTTCGTCCGGTTTCAAATGCACGTGCGTTAAACATGTTCCAGAATTGCAGAAAGACGAAGATGGTGAAGAAAAGTGACAGTTCATAAGGACTCAATCCATTTCCGGCACCTAACGGCACTCTGCCAAATTGTGTGAGCGATGTGATATCGGTATGCTCAAAATAGTAGAGAAGACCAAGCAGAATAATGAAGAAAATGCTTCCGACCCCGATTATAACATTCCACATTGGTCGGTTGATGATGAACGCCTCGCGTGGACGTGGCTTGTCTTTCATTACACTTGACGAAGGAGGGAGTGATGCAAGAGCCATAGCCGCGAAAGTGTCCATAATGAGATTGACCCACAACATCTGTGTCACTGTAAGCGGGGATTCCGTCCCCATGAAAGCTCCTGCCAGGACTATGAGGCAAGCCGCCACATTCACCGTCATCTGGAAAAGGATAAACCGCTGGATATTCTGGTAGAGAGAACGTCCCCACATCACGGCGCGACCAATAGACGAGAAAGAATTGTCGATTATGGTGATGTCTGAAGCCTCTTTGGCTACAGAAGTGCCATCTCCCATAGACAGACCGACATGGGCTGCCTTAAGGGCAGGGGCATCGTTGGTTCCATCGCCGGTGACGGCCACCACCTCATTATTAGACTGAAGAGTCTCTACGAGACGTTTCTTATCCATAGGGCGCGCACGGGCGATAATCTTTATATCTTCTACGCGCTCCTTTACTTGCTCATCGGAGAGTGCCTCGAATTCGATGCCTGTGATGATGTTTCGTTCAGAATCTACTGTATCATACCAGATGCCGACCTGTCGGCCGATTTCCTTTGCAGTGCCGGGGGTGTCGCCCGTGACTATCTTAACTTTAATGCCAGCCTTTGTCACTTCATCGACAGCGTCGGGAACGTCTGCCCTGACAGGGTCGGAGATAGCTACAATGCCGAGGAATGTGAGGTTGTCAGCCACAACTTTGCCATCTTTTATAGTGGCGTCATCCTCATTCAGCTCTTGATATGCCAAACCGAGTGTACGCATTGCCATGTTCTGATATTCGAGAAGCTGGGCATCGATTTCGGCCTTGGTTACAATGCCCGTCTCCTTTTTTCCGTTTCCCGGTCTGCGTGCTTCATTGCACATATCGAAAACAATCTCCGGTGCACCTTTAAGGTATAGTATGGTCTTGCCTGTTGCTGACTTCACAACCGTAGCCATATATTTGCGTTCCGTAGAGAAGGGGAGTTCCTCGATGACGGAAGCTTTGGCTCTAAGTTCGGCATAGTCCACTCCACGTTGGGCAAGCCATAGAAGCAGGGCCCCCTCAGTCGGGTTGCCCAGCACCTGTGGCTTTTCTGCCGACATGTCGAGTTGGGCGGTTGAATTCAGGGCGATGCCTTCGATAAGGATTTCATCGGAAGGGTTGCCGAAGAAATTTGCTTTGAAGACCTGCATCTGGTTTTGGGTCAGTGTGCCGGTCTTGTCAGTGCATATCACGGTAGTGGCGCCCATTGTCTCGCAAGCGTGCATCTTCCGCACGAGATTGTTAGTCTTGAGCATACGGCGCATTGAATAGGCAAGGGAAAGAGTCACAGCCATTGGCAGCCCCTCCGGAACAGCAACCACCACGAGAGTGACGGCAATCATCAGTGTCTGGAGCAAATATGTGATGAAATCTATCCATTCAAATGGGGTGTTGAGGAAGTACATGATTATTCTTCCTACAACGACCAAAGCTGCCACTGCATAAGATGACTTGGTGATCAATTTCCCAAGACCGTCGAGCTGTTCGTTGAGCGGTGTCTTGACGCTGTCGTCGATCTGTGCCGCTTCAAAGACCTTGCCGTTCTCCGTCTTGTCGCCTACAGCCAGAACACGCATCACACCGTGGCCTTCCATTACCTTTGTCCCGCGCATCACGTGGTTGCTTGGGAAAGTTGCATCCGGGTCAAACATGGCTTTGTCAGTGGTCTTATGGCACATCGGTTCGCCGGTAAGGGTAGACTCATCGATGTTGAGAGATACAGCATCGAGAAGTTCACCATCGGCTGGAATTTCCTCACCTGTGTTTATCAGCACGATATCACCTACCACAATGTCTTTTTTCGGAACCTGAATCACGTTTCGGTTACGAATCACCTGAAAGAGTTCATCATCGTTAACCTGGTTGAGTATGGCAAATTCCTTATCAGCCTTCATCTCAAAGATGAAGGCGAGACCCGTTGCGAGCAGTATGGCGATAAGTATCCCTGCGGGTTCGAAGAATACTCCGGCCCCTTTGTCGAGACCCCAATATTCGTAGCATGAGATTCCGATCGAAAGAGTGCCTGCGATCATCAGGATAATGATGAGGGGATCTTTGAATTTTTGGAGGAATTTCTTCCAGAGAGGGTCTTTCTTTGCAGGAGTGAGTATGTTGATGCCGTGAGTGGCTCGGCTGTCGGCTACTTGGGAGTCGGTGAGACCGCTGAAGCGATGGGTTTCTTTTGGGGCCATGTTATAATATCATAAATTGGGATTGGATGCACCCAGGGTGTATCACTTGCGTTTGGGAGTGCAAAATTAATCAATTTTGAGGAGATAACGAAAGGAATGTCTTTAAAAAAGCCATCGGGGTGCTAATCGATGGTTTCCGGCGCAAGGTTGGCAATGGAGGAAAGGAAATCGGTGAAAGTGCGTATCACATCAAGAAGCGAGGTCTGAGCAGCTTCGTTCTGGCGTGCAAAAAGGGTTCCGCTGGTGGCATTTGTGACAAGCTTTCCCTGTAGGGTAGGAGACACCCCACTTATATCTTCAAGCATCTGCAACTCAATCTTCAGCAGGTCGGTGATTCCGATGTTGGTGGCATTGCCGCTGACTTGGGTAGGCATCGGGATGCCGGGACGCGCCCGGTAGGATATCACGCCGTTGAATCTTGACCATTCATCAGCCACATCCTGAAGATCCATGCCGGCAGGGAGAGATTCGTCGGGGAAAAGGAGCACACCCTTTGCACTTGACTTCATAATGAAATCGTAGAGGGTGATCAACCGGTTCACATATCGCTGCTGATCGATTATGTCGCTGATATAGGAATGAATCTCCCCGTCAAGATAAGGATATGCCTTGAAAACGTAGGGATGATGGCTGACCGGTTCTTCTTCGCGGAGAAGAGTGCCGTCATAGGCGAACCAGGTCCGTTGCCAATTGCGGGTTATAAAGTTTCCGGCATCTGCAATAGGTACACTGTTTTTTGCATGAGTGAGGAGATTTTCCATTCTGATGAATTCCAGAGATGCGTTATCCTGATCATGATAGAAACAGACAACATTTGTCTTAAGACTCCATACCTCTATAATGCGGCAAGAGTAATCATTTTCTGAGGCATTGATATAGAGCTTATTTATTTTCTGAATATCAGCAGCGTTTCGGCAGAAATTTGCCAGGAGGTTAGAGTAGCTTACGTTGTGGATTTCACCTATCAGATCAATGTCGGAACCCCGAGGGTCATAACCGTCGGAGTGGAAGAAAAAATTATCGGGTGTAACAGGAGATATTCGTTCACCGTCGATCTTCACTACAGCCATTCCGGAGATCAGAAACTCTTCAAGAAGCCTGGGTGCAAGCTCCTCCATACTGTTTTCCCTAAACCAAAGGCGTCGCGCTTGATTAATCTTATTTAGAGGGCGGTCTTTTACAAGGGAATCTTTCTTAGACAGATAAGGAACTTTATATTGTGAGCGGTAGAGGCCCACGACATTGCGGAGGATTCGACGCAGGATGTTGTTTTTTAATGGAATCTGTCCTTGCTGCTTAATGAATTCCCGTTCTGTCATCATTTTGCCACAGACTTCAATCAGGTCTTCCCATTGGTCGCCGTAGACATAGCGTTTGCAACGTTCTCTTTCTGATCGGAATGATTGAAGGCGCTGCCATGATTTTTTTGCATTTTCAAATATACTCGGCATTGCTTTTTTTCAGCAAAATTATGTATCCTTTCTGTCGGCAATGCCTTATCTTGCGAAATAGCGGGGTGGATTTTCAGACTTAAGTCTTCAGTCTTCAGTCTTCAGTCTTAAGTCTTCAGTCTTAAGTCTTCAGTTTTCAGGGAAGGACTATTATAAGTAATTATACTTAAACAGCTAAAAGAGTTGTAATATCTTATTATTATCCGGCTATTTATGGAGGAGGGAGGTGGATTTGACAAGGATAAAGGAGACAATGGAGCATAGGCAGATAGGGAGGATGTAGGCTGTGGCTCCTGTCATCTCGGAGATAAGAAATATTGCCATTACGGGGGCTTTTATGATGCCTGAGAAAGCACCTCCCATTGCTATCATGGCGCACAGTGATGCCGGAAGCTCTATCCCAAAGCAAGCTTTTATGAGTAGGGCAAAAAGGGTGCCGGCTACTGCGCCTGCAAACAAGGTCGGAGCAAAAGAACCGGCAACTCCGCCGGCGCTGTTTGAGCATACGGTGGCCAATGCCTTCAGCACGAGCATTATTGCCAATATAATCAGAAAATGTGTAGTGTCGGCGGTTTTCGTTGCAAGCAATCCAGTGCTCAGGATGTCGGCTTGGTTGCCATTGATTAATTTGGTCATCTCTGGATACCCTTCGCCATACATTGCAGGAAACATGAGTAGGATTATGCCGGTTATCAAGCCTCCGCTCACCCAGGATATCCACTGCTTTTTACGACTTTTAAAAAAGCTCTTCATTGTAGCTGTAATCCAGTTATAGATTAAGCTGTAGAGACCACAGAAGATTCCGAGCAGGAGCACCCAATGGATGCCGATAGACTCTGTCTCACCCAGATTGTAGGGAAGATAAAGATGAGTGCCGGTGAATGCGTAGCATGTGACTGATGCACATACACTCGAAAGAATCAAGGCCGTCACCGGAATAGCGGCCATGTTCATGCGAAGCACCTCGAGGGTAAAGAGAACTCCGGCGATAGGTGATTTAAAGATTCCTGCAATCCCTGCACCGGCACCGATGCCTATCATCACTCGGAGCATGTTGTCGTCGAGGCCAAAAATGCGGCCCAGCTTGCTGCCGATAGCAGCTCCGGCATAGGCGATAGGTCCCTCGGCACCTGCGGAACCACCGAAACCAAGGGTGATTCCGCATGTGGCGATGGGGTTATAGATCATTCCCGATGGGATGTCGTAGTTTTTTGAGGCAAGATACTCCTTGATGTGGCCTGTGGAGTCGACCATATTGGCGCGTGCAATCCATTTCTGCCAAGCTACAGCGATCAGAATGCCGACAAGGGGAAATATAAGCAACCACCATTCAGCGTGCATCCAGTCGACAGGGGCATGGTGCATGATGTTGTGGGCAAGAAGTGAAACGTAGTGTATGGCGCGCTTCAACAGGAAAGCGCCAAACCCTGCGAGGCACCCTACCACGCAAGCGAAACCAAGAATGAAAACATTGACGTTTTCTTTTTGGGCTCCCCACTGCTTTATTTTATCGGAGATTTCTTGCACCGTCATCTTAGTATCTTATGTGGTTTATCCTAAACAAGCAGAAGCGATGCATCGAGAATGCGGCGCATGGCCTCACGGATGGTGTCGTCGTCAGTTGCGTAGCTTAGGCGCATGTAGCCCGGAGCACCGAATGCCGCGCCATCAACGCAAGCCACATGTGCCTGCTCAAGTATATATATGGTGTAGTCTCCGCTGCTTTCGATTTTCTTGCCATCGGGAGTGGTCTTGCCAATATAGGCGCTGACTTCGGGGAAAAGATAGAAAGCACCTTCCGGCTTGTTTACAATCCACCCCGGAATTTCCTTTGCAAGCTTCACGATTAGATCACGACGGCGCTCAAACGCCTTACGCATCTCGAAACGGAACTCCTGTGGACCGTTGAGGGCAGCCTCAGCCGCTTTCTGAGCGATGGATGAGGGTCCGGAAGTGTATTGACCTTGAAGTTTAGTGACAGCCTTGGCTACCTCGATCGGGGCTGCAAGATAACCGATGCGCCAACCGGTCATGGCGTAAGCCTTAGACACACCATTGATCACAACAGTCTGGTCGAATACTTCCGGGAACTCGGCAATGCTGTGAACGCGGTCGGGAAGGAAGTTGATGTGCTCATAGATATCATCGGCAAGGATTACGATTTCAGGGTGCTTTGCAAGAACATCAGCCAACCCTTTCATTTCTTCCTGCGAATAAACGCTGCCTGTAGGATTGGAGGGATTGTTGAGGATGATCATGCGAGTCTTTGGAGTGATGGCAGCCTCAAGTTGCTCAGGGGTAATCTTGAAGTTCTGTTCTACACCGGCCCAAATCTCAATCACCTTTCCTTCTGCGAGGCGCACCATTTCAACATAGCTGACCCATGCGGGCATAGGGATAATCACTTCATCGCCCGGGTTGACAAGCGCGAGAACAGCGTTGCAGAGTTCCTGTTTTGCACCGTTACCCACCACGATCTGAGCAGGGGTGTATTTAAGACCGTTTTCACGATCGAGCTTGCCGCAGATTGCTTCGCGAGTAGAAAGGTATCCGGCTGCAGGGCTATATTTTGAGTAGTTTTCGTCAATAGCTTTCTTTGCAGCTTCTTTCACGAAGTCGGGAGTGTTGAAGTCGGGTTCGCCGACACTCATGGTAATGACATCGATACCTTGAGCGCGGAGTTCCCCGCTCTTCTGGGTCATCGCCATAGTCGCGCTTTGCGCCATGGCCTTGATACGATTTGAGATTTGGATCATACTTTTATAATGATGAATGATAAATTATTTTATTAATGATTAATGCAAATTTTAAATTATTATGCCAGTTCTGCCTCAATGCTTGAGAGGAGCTTTGCGAGGTCGGGGTTCTTTTCAATGCATTCCTTAAGGAACTCTTCCGGAGGAAGCTGCTTGCTCACTACCCTCGTAGGGTCAATCTCAACCCGAAGGGTAATGAAATCGTTGCCAAGTTCATGGCGGAGGAATGCCATTAGCTGAGGCATCGCCAATTCGAAAGCCTGGACTTCAGCAGGATGACCTACCATAGCAAGAAATTCCTCATCGGCTATTTGCCGTGGGTCGCTTGTACGCATTGCGCTTGCCAGTATGTGCTGCTGGGGATTTGCCTGCTGATATGCAGACCAAGCACGGGCAAAATCTTCGATGCCTACACGATTACGATGCACTTTACGACGTTCCTCATATTGTGCTACTTTTTCCTCAACTGAGACGTCTTTGATTTGAAACCCTTCGGCATCACGTTTTTTTATCTGGCGCCTGACTCCTTTTTCTCTTTGAGAAATACCGTAAGAGGGTGGAGGTTCCACCGACACGCGTGCCTGATTCGGGTTAGGTGTAACGGCTACAGGCGGATCAGGAGAGACTTGATTTTGGGCGACAGGAGGTCGGTTTTCAGTGAACTGTGACGGCTGATCCTGCACTTTAGGAGTGCGGGCACTGCCGGAGATGTCGCCCAACGGAATTTCACAGTCCACTAAGTCAAAAGGGGGCGTAGCCGGTTTCAGGAGTTGAGAAAGACGAATCAGAGCAACTTCCACCAGGAATTGCTTGTTGGTTGCATTTCGATATTGCAAGTCTGCATCGTTAAGTACCTTCATCGCGGCATAATACCACTGCAGCGGCAGGCTCTTCGCCTGTTGGGTGTAGCGATCAGCCACATCTTTTGAAGTTTCGAGGAGTTCGGCTGTGCGCGGATCGGCAGCAACCATCAGGTTGCGCACATGGTCGGCGAGACCGTTCAGGAAAAATAGGGAATCAAATCCTTTAGAGCGGACATCGCGATATATCAGGAGAGCTCCCGGAATATCACCCGTGCGGAAAGTGTCGACAAGTCGGAAATAATAGTCATAGTCGAGCACATTAAGATTTTCGATTGCACTCTCATAAGTTATGTTGCCACGTGAAGCGGCAGCGACCTGGTCGAAAATTGAAAGAGCATCGCGCATTGCCCCATCAGCCTTTCGTGCGATAACCTCCAAACCTCTCGGGTCGGTCTGTATCCCTTCCTGCTTACCGATATATTGCATCTGCTCCACCATGTCTTCGATGGTGATGCGGCGGAAATCATAGGTCTGGCATCGGCTAAGGATAGTTGGGAGCACTTTGTGCTTCTCGGTGGTGGCAAGGATGAAAATTACATATTTAGGCGGCTCCTCAAGAGTCTTGAGGAAAGCGTTGAAGGCTGCCTGCGACAGCATGTGCACCTCATCGATAATGAAGACACGGTATTTACCATTCTGTGGAGGAGTCTGCACCTGGTCGGTAATTTCGCGGATATCGTCGACGCTGTTGTTTGAAGCGGCATCGAGTTCCACTACATTCATAGAGTTGCCTTGTTCGATTGCCTTGCAGTTCTCACATTCGCAGCAAGCCTCGCCATCGGGAGTAGGATTGAGGCAGTTGATAGTCTTAGCAAAGATTCGTGCGCACGATGTCTTCCCGACACCTCTGGGGCCACAGAAAAGGTAGGCCTGAGCGAGGCGGTCGGACGCAATGGCATTTTTCAGCGTGGAAGTCAGAGCTTTTTGCCCGACAACGGTTTTGAAATTTGCGGGACGGTATTTGCGTGCGCTCACAATATATTTATCCATGATGCAAAGTAAGTAAAAAATTTGCAAAGGAGCAAATTTTTGCATTTGGAATAAGGCCCCATTTTTTATGAGACGGGGTCTAAAAAAGAAGTCCGAGCGTCATCACGACGTCCGGACTTTCTCGCCCCCACGTCACGACGCGGGGACTGCGATAGAAATAACTAATGTATATAACCCAAAATTTAGACAATTATTCATTGCTCTGTTCCTGAACGGAATCATATTAAAAACGTCTGGCTACGTGCTAATATTAGTGTAATTATGTTAATGCTTAGTTAAATATTCCGATGCGCAAGGTATTCCTGTAACTATTGGAGGCTATAAGTGGATTTGGACGCAGGTGGTTTCAGTGTAGGGAGCGGGGTTAGAAGTAGGGTGGCTGGTGAGCCTGGCGGAGTTGTGGGCGGCGGATTGCATCGCGTCTGGTGGGAAGCGGCATCTCGTTGAGACAGATGTGGAGGCCGATGGCCCGGGTCATTAGCATGTCGTCGTGCTTGCCGGTTACAGCGCCGTAGCTGCCGTTGGGCCGCCGCTCATACGTGAGATATTCATTGATGCACTCTTCGTCTCGCTCGATATATAAGCCTTCCCTTACTACCCTGACGAGATTTGAAATAACCATTGGCTTTGTGCTTGCGTTGGTGTGGAATCCGTATTTGTGTGGGCGTCCCTCGATAATGTCTTCAGGACTTCGGCGCCTTGCATAAAGATTTGGATAGCTGTCACGAAGCTGGTTGAGGATGAATCCTGACTGATCGCCATCGACGTATCGGTCGGGATCCCGGGTCTCGAGGGTGTTCGACTCGATCACAAGCAGAGCTTCGCCATACCATTTGGCGATTCTTGCAGACAGCCATGCCAACTGATCCATGTCGCAATGGCCCCTCCATTGGGCAGCCAAAGAAGGTCCCTCGCATCCGAGCATCCTTATACGGTCGAAGACCGCAATCACGCTCCAGTCAGCCTTAATGCTCCGTCCGCCCACATCTACAACCACAAGATAACGGTCATGCATCATCATGCTTTTTCCTGCAGCATCCACATCTGGCATATCCCAGATCTTGAATCTTCCGTTGGGTTCGGGTTCAAATGATATGGCTTCGAGTGCCCTCTCTCCATAGTCTGCTTTCCCGGTCAGTTCCCCGCTATAGCGCGGTGGCATGCAACGTTTCTTGAGTTCGAGGGCTTTCTTCCGGTTGAAGACATGTGCGCCGCTATTGACGAATGCCTCTATATCGTTGCTCGGATATTCAGATAGCATCTGATCAGGATTGTTGTAGCCGCTCCGTGTGGTCTCGTACCAATTTATCGCATCGAGCCGGGCTCCGGATTCCCACAGCTCCCATATATATTCACCTGTTGGTAGCCGATCGTCGGGTGAGAATTCTGAATACCGATTTTTTACAATTCTCTCCGCCATTGCCCTGCGGTCGGCAACCGGAATGGAGTATTGTTCAATCTCATACCACGGCACAAATACCGGATGATAGAGAGAAGATCCTCTCTTAGCCGCCTCATATTCCTTATGCAGGAAGTTCCCACTCCATTTGCGGTAGATTCCATTACAATCATAGTCTCCGGCTTAAGCAACACTCCGGACGTTGCTGCGCGGATAATGTCTTCGGGGCTTTTGCCCAGAGTCTTTTTCCATAGTCCGACTTCGGTGAGATGCACGAGCGCATAGTCTCCGCCACGGCTTGAATCGGGGCGCTCTGCGCTGCCCGCCTTTATACGGAAGTTACGACGGGGAATCTTTATGATGCATCTGCTTAGTCCGCTCCTTATGTATATTTTTTCTTTTTCGGGCATAGGTGTGTCGTCGGCGAGCATGGAGCGCGGATAGCCGTCGAGTGCGGTTTTAGCCATGTCGATAACTTCTTCGGTGCTTGAGTGCTGATGGCCTACTATCAATGAGTTAAAACCTTTGCGACGCATAAGCTGAATCCAAAGCATGTAGATCTGAGTGGCTGTGGATCCACCCCACTGCCTTGCCTTAAGAAGCACTATTCGGATAGGCATATCTGCCTCCCGCATCTTCTCGAACTCTCCGATCAGCTTACGCTGAGGGGAGTTTAGACGGAATGGCACATCGAGTGAGCCTCCGGTCTTTTGCTTAATCCTTATGCACTTATATGCCCAGAAAGGGAAGTCGAAGCGGCATCTGAGCTCAAACCAACGACGACGGGCGTTCTCAAGGGAGCCGGGGAAGACCTCTGTCAAGGATTTCTGTGCCATAAGTGCCTTTACTTCAGGCAAAGCTTGCATAGATGCAGGAATATGAATGGTGGGTGGCTCGAGTTCCGGAATTGTTATAGGAAAACGATTTCCGGGGCTCATGGCTCCGGAAACAGGGTCGTATGGTGTAGTGAGTGCTTTTGTGCGCCTTGCGTCTTCCTCGAGGATGGAATCTATAAGGGTCATTATAAATGATTAATTATAAATGATAAACGATTAATGATAAACGATTAATGATTAATGATTAATGATAAATGATTAATTATAAGTTATAAGTTTTTGGGGTTCTAAGATCTACTATCAATGAGAGCGGAGGAAAAGTATGGGATCCGAGAAGAAGCAGACGATGCCATAGGCGTGGTGGGGTTAGAATAGTTCGCCTGATATGAGGGTTGAAACTGCATAGCGCATGCCAGTGGCGACAGTCGCAGGAGCCGTAGAGGATTGCGTGGCAGGGTGAATCGGGCAACCCCTGGATGTTTAGCGACCGTATTGCTGAAGGCGACATATTCCGCCTTGACTTTTTGTCGGGGGCAAATGCCATGGGACGCGTGAGCAGCAGACTGTTCATCCCGAGGTCTTGCGCAATGGTGAGGATGCTTTCTTTGTCTATTCCTTCCGGAAAACACGATCCATCAGAATTGAGTTCGTCGGATTGTCTGAATCGATAGATGTAGGGAAGTGACGACGGCAGGTAACTTTCCCCTGATTTTATCCAGTCTGCTATCCAGTCGAGAGGATCAATGTTTTCTGCTAAATCTTGACCGGGAACTATCATGGAGTTTTTGGAGAATTCCGGTATAGATCCGAATTGTGAATAGTATATGGAATAGTCGGGCATGCCGATGCTCTTTGAAGATATGCGATAACCGGTGCGCTGATTTCCTACGAATTCATAATAATTCTCCGGTGCAGCCACGGAAGCTTTTACCGCTGATGTGGATAGAAATGCAAATCTTATGCCTGTGGCGTTGCCTCCTGCAGCGCTGCGGACACTTCCGATGGATCCCTTTATCTCTTTTGGATCAGGTATATACAAAGGGTAGCTGATGAATGTCCGCAATGAATATCCTTCCGTTTGCCCCCCTGAGAGATAAGCATGAAGCCTATGTGGCTTTACCGGAAATCTCAGGGCAAGGGTCAGGCAGTCGGAGGTGACAGAACTTGCTGTTATCTCAGGGTGTGGAGGGAAATCTACAGGGAGTGCTATTGCCTGAGGAGATGGAAATGTAAGATTACCGTCGGGCGATATTGTCAGTGTGAATACCCGGAATGGTAGTATAAACATCCCTTGGCGCCGGAAGTCGGAGGATAGGTCAAGGAGTGTGCCGGCACATTTCTCAAGCACTCTTTGAAGGATTCTTTCAGCAGACTCGGGATCAACTCGTGAAATTTCCCCGCTGAGCATGAGACGTGCCTTTTCGGCGTCTCCCTCCTGCAGAGGGACACGGATGTTTGCTGTTGGGTATGTTGCCTCTGGTGTCAGAGTCAGTACAGCTGATGGAATACCGTCGGGTAAAGATGGTTGGCCGGAAGGCAAAGAGATGAAGCCTGAGCCGGAAATAATGCAGCTCATTTCGATTTCTCCGTCTTGGCAGGTGAAATCGTTTGCCTCTTTGTCTTTGGGAAGCAATGGGATTTGCATGGGGTGATTTATTGATAGAGAATTGAGCGTGCGGTGGCAGGAGAAAGGAAAAATTCCGGGGCACCTGAGTAGATGGCCATAGTCACGCAGTTAATTTTCGACTCCGAGGGATTTTTGAGATGCAGGGCTTTGTATTTTTCATACAGGGCGCGATACATACGCTGTTTTTCAGGATACATCCGGGTTAAAGAGTCGGGGTCTTTCTCAAACCTGGAAATGACATCGCGCGCTCGTTCGGGCTCTACCCAGAACCTTGACGATGGAGTTTTAACGGTTTTCTTCATTACTTCGTCGCAAGTGGAATATAAATCCTGACTAAAGAATGCAGCACGTAGTTCGGCTGCACGACGGTGGCGGAAATCGCAAGAGCTTCCTTTTTTCTTCATAATATAAATAATGCATAATATAAATTCTGCATGCAAAGATAATATATAGCAATGCATATATTAAAATAAATTTAGTTAAAAATTGTAAAAGTGAAATTTGGGTTATGCTAATGCAGGGTATTTTGTAGGATAAGGGTAGCGGCCGGTCGGCAGAAGATAATTTTGCAGTCAAATATTCTTTTAAGCTATCGTCTTAAGATTATTCAAGATGCTTGGTTTAAATATATCGTTAAGTTTTCGTAACTGATTATTATTTAATTTTATATATAGATTTATGGAAACAACAGTAATTATCACGCGGGAGGCTGTTTTTCGTCAGGTGGCACGCAGGATGGAATGGACGGGAACAAGATCACCAAAAGAAAAAGACTATTCACGTCTTGCCCTGTCGGAAGCAGACAAACATCTTTATCAGTCATTGTTCGACGAGGCGGCAATGCATGCCATAGACGTTTGCCGAGTATTCCTGAAGTCAGCGAGCAACACTGATGAGGCACTGAGCTTGAAAATTAGTGCGAGTGAGGAGACAGAGACCGAGATGCTTGAAATCACATTCTTGAACATGATGGCGCACCATGTGCTGGCATTGTGGCAGGAGATTGTCGCACCCGACAGAGCGGATGGATCGTATTGCAAGCGCGATGATTATGGAAATAAGCTCCAAGGAATACTTTATCACCACAAGGCACCTCAGAGAATATCCTAAAACAAATAATTATAATTATGCAAGTTACAATCAAAATAGATGTCAAGGAACTGGTATATGATATCCAGAACAAGACATTTCTTACGGGAAGAAGCAGAGGAGATGGAAAGAACTACCGTCAGGTGGCCCTGATGCAGGCAAATGATGACGATGAGAACAACAATCAGATTATGCGCAGTATAGGAAATGCATTTGCGCGGGTTCAAAGCGAGTTGTCGGAGGTGCTCGATGTGGAGGAAGTGGAGAGCCAAAACACTTTGTCGCTTGATTCGGGTGCCAAGAGCCTTGTGCTATATATGCCAAGCAACTTCAACACAGCTGCCACTAATGCTATAGCGTCGGCAATACATCAGTTTATAGTGGCAGCCGCTACTTCCGAGTGGTTTATGATCACAAACAAAGCTGACACAGAAGACTATGCCCGGCTTACCCAATCGAGTCTTGAGCTGTTGAGGGAGTCAATAAGCAAGAGGAATAGGCCAAAGAGGGGTGGTGTGGTCTGAGTTTTGCAATAAAGATTTAGAGAGATGGAAATATTATCGAATGAGGTGCTCGACGACCTTCGAAGTGCGGCGTGGCTTGAATCAGAGCTCCATTCGGAGCTGGATTGTCACCGGCGTCATGAGATGGCTGATATATGTGAGGCTGGAAATATTGAGAGGGTATGGAGAGTCCTTGGCATAGCTGAGGCGGAAATCAGGCTTGCGTTGCACCGTATATTACATGAAAGCGGTACGGTCGAGCCGGACAACAGTCTTGGCCGACCCGACAGCTGGCATTTCGATTTTCATACGGAACTCGCTCCATCCCTTCTCTCCTTTCTCAGGGAGAAGATACACGAATATCTGGTAGCCCGTGTGATGGCTGACAGGGTAGGTGTTATCATACCGATGTCGGCTGCTATATGGGATGACAGATGCAAGGAAGCGTTGATAGCTCTGAATCAGGCAGCGGCCGGCGCACAGCTATCAGCAGGAAGAGTGCGCCGGCCGCTATGGCCGATGTGATGATTCGTAGATTATTCGTAGAGGTAGAAGATACGCTGCATTAGCTGCCATTTCTGATCGGACGTGGCATCAGGATCACATCCTTGATATTTTGCCACGTGCGCTTCCCATTCAGCCTGACGGGGTAGTGTTGCGAGACGAGCCATGGCAGAGTCCCAATCGAAGTCGAGAGGGGTCTCGACAATCATTGTAAGGATATTGCCATGGATGTAGATTTCCATTTCCAGTATCCCCACCTCCCGGATTCCATCGCGCACTTCCTTCCAGTTGCCTTCGGGTGAATGACAAGCTTTATACAATTCTATTAGCTCCGGGTTGTCGGAGATAGCCAGCGACTGGACATAGCGTTTGGTCGGCTGGCCAAAATTTTTTACTTTATATCCTTGTGGCATAGAGATCAGAATTTAACTAAGATACGGAAAACATCGCCACGGTGCGTATTCCAATATGCGAGGATATCAGCGGCCTCCTCAGGCTTCACAATGGCGGAGATGAGGTCGTCTACCGGACAAGTGCCACGCAGCATGTATTCCTTCACTGCCTTGAAGTCTTCCGGAAGTGCATTGCGTGAACCGCGTATGTCGAGTTCCTTCTGCACGAAAAGCTTTGTCTGGAAGGTGACGGGAGCAGCCGAGTAGCCGATGCATACCACCCGTCCGGCAAATGACACTTCTCCGACTGCGAGGTTGTAGGTGAAAGGTGAACCGACAGCCTCTATAACCACATCCGGCCCGTCGCCCCCGGTGATTTCCATAAGTTGGTCGTGGAAATCATCTTTAGTGGAGTCAAGCCCGTAGGAGGCACCGAGTTGCTTTGCGAGGTTAAGTTTCTTTGCGTCGATATCGACCGCAATCACTTTTGCCCCGCGGAGAGCAGCGCGCACGATCGCACCGAGTCCGATCATTCCGCATCCTATGACCATCACAGTGTCGATGTCGGTGACACCACCACGCGAAACAGCGTGGAAGCCCACACTCATAGGCTCGATAAGGGCACAATCCTTCACACTCAGACCTTCAGCGGCGATAACTTTCTCCCAAGGTACGGCGAAATATTCAGACATGGCTCCATGTCGCTGCACACCGAGAGTCTGGTTGTCGCGGCATGTGTTGGGACGTCGTTGACGGCAAGATGTGCATTTGCCACAGGCTGTGTACGGGTTTACGGTCACGCTCATCCCTTTTGAGAAGAGTCCTGCAGGCACTTCGCTGCCTATTTCCTCGACAGTCGCACCAATTTCGTGTCCGGGCACCACAGGAGATATGGCAAGTTGGTTCTTGCCGAGATATGTGTTGAGGTCAGAGCCACAGAAACCGACATATCCGATTTTCAGGAGCACCTCATTAGGTCTGATTTCTGGCATCGGGCGGTCGACAACAGCCACTTTTTCAGCACCTTCTATAATTACGGTCTTCATATTAATTTGTTTAAGTGGTTAAGTGTTAAGGGGGTAATTACAGCCTTGCAACTTTTCAACGTTATAACCTTCAACTTTCGCATGCGAAAGTGAAATTATTCTGACATGTTTTTGATGTAGGGGAGATCCACAGGGTTTTTGAACCCGTAGAATGTTTTTGCATTCTCTCCGAGGAATGCACGTTTCTCGGCATCGGAAAGAACATCAGACTTCAGGATGAAGTCGTAGCTCATTCTATATGTGATGGCGGTGATGGTGCGCGGGTAGTCTGAACCCCACATTAGTTTTTCAATTCCTACAAGGTCGGCAGCTTTGCGTATTGCTTCAACGGCACCTCTAAATGGATAGAATTCAGAATTGAAAAGCCATGTGATTCCACCGGATTCAATCATCACATTCTTGTGTCGGGCAAGCTTGATCTGTTCGAGCCAATTGTCGCATGTCACCATTCCGAAATGGCCTATTGCAATCTTAAGGTCGGGGCAAGCTGATATCACATCTTCCATTTCAGCCACTTGGAGAGCTCCCGGAGCAAGAGTGATGGAAAGGATTATCCCTTTGCTTTCCATGAGGCGGAACATATCGAGCATCTCGTCTGAATTGAGCGATAAGCGGTTGCCTTCTTCGAGTGGGAGACGGTGGGCCGGTATGGCTATAGCCCTGAATCCTTTGGAAATAAGATTCTCAGCCTGTTTAGCGAGCCCCGGATGCAGATAGTTGCACATTCCGCAACATAGGAAACGGTCGGGGAAACGAGCCTGTACATCCTCGAGGTAGGCATTCTGGTTGCCATCGATGAATTCCTGGGTTACTACAGCTGCCGCAACCTGCGCATAATCCATGTTTGAGAGAAAGACTTCGGCACTGTTTCTGCCGTCGATCATGAAAGGCGGGAGCATCTGGCGTTCCTCTCCGAAGAAGTCAGCGCGTCCGTTCGGCAGTTGCCTGACACGGCCTCCATCGGGCAACTCGGCATACTGTTGCAGCCACAGATGGGCATGAGAATCTATTATTGTCATTGTTGATCGTTAATCGTTAATCATTAATCATTAATCGTTAACCGTTAGGTTATGAATTTCTCCAGGAAACGCGGAGTTGTGAGCCGATGATTTCTCGCACCTTGGCCACGAGTTCTGCAGGTGCCTTCTCGTCGACGTAGGAGATGTTGCGCCGGACGTTGTCTGGGTTGGCGGAACTGAAGAGCGTGGTGGCTATACGCGGGTTGTCGATTGAATATTGCACGGCAAGTTTTTCTATCGGATAACCCGCTTCCCGGCAATACTCGGCTGCCTTTCGGCATGCTTCCACGAGAGGTTTCGGAGCCGGATGCCAGTCGGGTACGCCACGGCTGGAAAGAAGTCCCATTGAGAGAGGCGACGCATTTATCACCCCTATGCCATGTTCCTCAAAGAATGGGAGGAAATCGAGCAGCTTGTCATCATTAAGGCAGTAGTGGCAGAAATTGAGAATGCTCTCGACGGTTCCGGGCTGTGAGTGCTCGATTACCCATTTCAGGTTTTCGAGCTGCAGGTCGGTGATGCCTACATGTCCCACGATGCCTTTGTCTCTTAGCGATACGAGCGCCGGAAGGGTCTCATCCACCACCTGATGCAGGTCGGCAAACTCGATGTCGTGCACGTTGATGAGGTCGATGTAGTCTATGCCGAGGCGTTCCATGCTCTCGCTTACACTTTCGATGGCACGGGCGCCGGAATAGTCCCAAGTGTTCACGCCGTCTTTGCCGTAGCGTCCCACTTTTGTGGAGAGATAGTATTTTTCCCGGGGGATGTTGCGGAGAGCTTTTCCAAGCACAGTCTCAGCCTTGTAGTGGCCATAATAGGGAGACACGTCGATGAAGTTGATGCCTCCTTCGATAGCGGCATACACTGCTTCAATAGCAGCACTTTCGTCGATGTTTCTGAAGACACCGCCAAGTGAAGACGCGCCGAAGCTTAGCTGCGACACTTTCATTCCGGTTTTACCGATTTGTCTGTATTCCATTGTTGGGTATTTAGTTTTCCGTTTTCAACGGTGTTGGTGAATGCAAAATTAAGGATTTTACATCAAGTGGCGGTGCATAATTTCGATTAAATAATGGCACAAAATCGATAAAATTATAAATTGAAATTTGGTTTTTCTGAGTGAAATCATTTATTTTGCACTATGAACGATCTATTGATGCTTAACGTGGGGCATGCCACACACAATGCCGACTGGAACTTCAAGGATATTGTCAGTCCATTCACGCGTATATATTATGTGACGGAAGGAGTTGCCTCTGTCACGATAGAGGGTGTGGAGCATCAGCTCACCCCGGGAAATATGTATATCATTCCGGCATTTACCAGGCATTCCGATTCTTGCAACGGAATCTTCCGCCATTTTTATGTGCATGTTTATGAAGACGGCACATCGGAAAGCGATATTGACAAATATATCTTTCCGTTTAGGATAGAGGGCAGGGAACTGGACAGGAGATTGTTTGAGGCCCTTTGCGAGAGCAATTCATCGATGGCTCTGAAGGCGCCTGATCCGAGAATCTACGACAACAAGCATTCCCTTATAGACTGCGTGAGGCTTAACCGGCAGCGTCCGGCCTACGACCGGATGGAGTCGGCAGGAATCATCTACCAGCTGCTGGCAAGGTTTATGCGTGATGCGACTCCGAAATATCAGGCAACAGATGTGCGGGTGCGCGATGCTATAGCGAGCATCAGGAAGCGTAGTGCAGAGCTTATCAGGGTTGATGAGCTTGCAAGGGATGCTCACATGAGTCCGGATCATTTCATCCGGCTATTTAAGAAGGAATTGGGATGCACGCCGACACAGTTTATCATAGGGCGTAAGATGACCCAGGCGATGCTGATGCTTGCATCTGAACCGATGCTGACCAAGGAGGTGGCATATTCCTTGGGATATGACAATCTTTCCTACTTCACTCGCCTGTTTCGTACCCACACGGGAATGACACCGAAGCAATATCGTGAGAGTTTCAATGCATGAGTCTTGCAGTGTTTTTGAAGCATTGAGTTTTTGTTATAAGACGGGGTCTTAGTCTATGATACCAAATTCGATTGAAATGCCCGCAGAACATTCTATTGTCGCGGATAGCCTTGAATTGTTTAAGACGGGTACAAGAAATGTGCTGTGGCTTACCGTAAGGGAAGGACGGCGGTTTGTTCTCAAGGGGTTGCCTGAAGAATTGCGTCTGCATCCTGAGGAGACAGCGCGTCTCCGCAAGGAGTATTCCCTCGGACTCAGGATCAATCATCCCGGAGTGGCAGGGGTATATGGCTTTGAGGTGCATCCTTCGGTAGGACCGGTGATTGTGATGGAGTATGTGGAGGGAGTCACACTTGAAACTTATCTTAAGAAAGAGAAACGTCCGCCGCTGAAAATTCGTGTGGCGATTGCCCGGCAGATTGCAGACTCGCTTCAGTATATGCATTCATTAGGATTATCGCACCGGGACCTTAAGCCAGACAATATACTTGTCACACGTCGCGATGAAGCTAAGATAATCGACATAGGACTTGGAGACAGCGAAGATTCGGTGATATATAAGCAGTCGCTCGCTACTGAGAGTTTCGGTGCTCCGGAGCAGCAGACACCCTGTGTTGGGGATTCTCGGGCAGATGTATATTCATTTGGGAAATTGTTGGAAATGCTGTTGCCTGAATCCCGTTTTAGAAAACTTCGGGCCCGATGTGCCGATGAGAATCCGGAGAAACGGATAATGATGGCTGAAGCAGCGCAATGGCTTGCCGGAAATGAGAAGAATGATGGTTCACCAAAAACGATAATCCTGGTGTGTGCCTTAGTGGCTGTTTTCATGGCAGCTGGTGTTGTCGGCTTGCGTAATCTATATTTGCAGCATTCAACACCGAATGAGACTGCAGAGAGCGCAGTTGCTGATGCAGACAATAAAAATACAGTTGATAACAGTGGCGAGTTGATTATTGAAGATAGCAGGGAAGAAAACTCTATAGTGAAAAAGAATGAGTCAGAAACAACCCGAAAGGTTGAGGAAAAAGTCTTGGATAATGAAAATACTTTTGAAGAAACGAAATATGAGAAGATCTTCGACAGGTATATGACGGAACTTTATGGTGAATTCAACAGGTTGGGGTGTGGATTTGATTCAGAAAAAGGATTGTATATCGATTCGATAGCAAATGCACGTGCCATTATAGCTCCCGACATAATGAACCGGATGATAAATGAACTTGAGATGTCCGGTTGTCCTTATGATGAGATGACGCGCTTTGGCAATCTGATGCTTGAGAATATGAAGAAGGCTATAGAGAGGATCGACGGAAGAAAACTGGAGTAGGGATGTAGGTTTCAGGTTTCAGGTGTCAGGTATCAGGTTTTTCGATGGGAAGGAGATTGAATGTGATTCCTGATGCGCTTCCTGCAATCGCAGTCGTGGGGTTTGCACCTTCTCGGAAAACTCTGGGGAAATATACGGGTGCATGCTGAGTTAGGCATCCACATTCCACAAGGTCACCTTCATGCAAGGTTGTGGAATTTTCCACGCTTATCACTTTGAAGAGAGTTGCCTTGATGTGCAAAAGTACGCAGATCCGGTTTGGCTGCCATCTCAGCTCAATCATGACATTCTCCGGAAGTTTATTGCTTTCTATGAACTTGCCGGAATATTCTCGGGATTGGATAGGAAGTTCTGAAGCGGAGAATTCATCTATGTCTTTGAATCCAATAATTTTGCACAAGGCAGTCACGGTGTAGGCGTTTGGACGGTAGTCAGCGCCGGTGTCGGAGATATATCCCCAAATTCGTTTAAGGGTTGTGGCGCTAACAGTGCCGCAACCTTCATCTTTTAGTAGGTCGGAAAGTCTTGAGTAGTCGTCGGGAGCGTTAAGGGGGAAGTTGAGCCGTTCCTCAATTTCCTTCTTGAGGCGATCCAATACGTCTGAGGTTATTGCTTTGCGTTTCTTCATGATCATTTGTTTTTCGGATTCAAAATTAGTGAAAATAATTTGGATTCCCATAATCATGAGACAAGTGGACTAAAAAATGGACTAAAATGGAATTTTTATTGTTGAGTGTTAAGCATTAACTTTGCAGACGTAAAATTTTTCTTAACCAAACAACAATATTATCATGAAGAAAGAAAGAATTGCAGGACTCGCTTCTGCTTGTAAAATTGGTGGCGCAGCGCTTGCGCTCGTAATGCTTGCAGGCATTGCATCATGCGGCAGTAAGAAAACAGAACAGACAGTTAACCCGATGACAACCTCCATTCTTGGCCCTGCCGGTGATGTGTTTGAAGTAGTTGATAAGCCTCGTACGCTTTCAGTAAAAGACAATTATTCCTTTAATCTAAGTGTAAGCGTCAAGCGCACTGCGGAAGGCTCAGTTGAAAATCTGGAATGGGGCCTCGAGCTTCTTGATGAAAACGACGAGGTAATAGTATCTGATGAAGATATTATGTTTATCGATGGCAAGGATACCCTTGAAGGAATTAAAGTGGGAGATGTAGGCACTTTGAAATTTCCTCTTCATTATAATGTTGAAGAATCAGATGTAAAGAAGATCACCAAATTCAGGGTTACTTCAAAAGCAAAGAAGGATTGGGGATCATCATCTGTGGCAGAAGCAGAAGAGATTGGAGGAGAAGAGATTGTAGCGGATGAGGTTGCAGCGGACGCTGGTGCGTCTTCATCTTCCGGCAGCGAGGACTGGGACAAGATCCTTGATGAATATGAGAAATATTGCGATAAGACTGTAGCTCTTGCTAAGAAGGCAAAGGCAGGAGATATTAGCGCGATGACAGAGTATGCATCGCTTCTTGAAACAGCAGAGTCTTTGCAGAAGAAGCTTGAGAAAGCCGGCAACGATCTGAGCGCGGCACAGGCAGCACGGTTGAGTAAGATCGCTGCAAAGATGGCGAATGCCATGATGTAATGATTTAGGGTTTGATCAATGCTTAATGCATAATTCATAATACATAATTAGGCTGGCAAAATCTAAAGCAAGTTATAATTCTGAATTTTTGGGGCCTCCTGAAAATTTATTTGGAGATTCGGAATAATATTAGTAATTTTGTGGCAGAGGATTCCGGAGAAGGCTCGAAAGGCCTCCTCCGGAGACTCTGAGATACATAAGAGCGTTTACGAAGCGCTTGTCTCTTGACTGTTTGGAATTCTGGCAGATTTCAGTGGTCGTCAAGGACAAGGCAGCTGTAGATGCCCGCAGTGATGTAGAATCATGCTTTCGGCAGTATGGCTCAATGGTGAGTCGTAGCCGAAGGCATAGTTCACATATACGAGCGTGGGCTTCTGCGTTGCCGTCCTTACGACCAGGGCAATGCCAGAAGCCTCAAGCAGTGGGACGGCGACAAGTACGGATCCCGCGCTTTTTTATTGCTAACCTGCTGATGCCAAGGAGGGGAGACTGCGGCAGCGACAAGGAATATGAGTAAAGCGATTTCCGACAATCAAGGTCTTTTGGGTCAACATTCTTCTGAAAATAAATCGTTTTTGAGCAAGTGGTGGTGGGCTGTTTTGTTTTCTATCGCAATATTGGGAATTATAATTGTCACGGCAACTATTTCAGACAGTCGGGATCTTCCTTTGACTATAATCGGTGCAGTCCTTGGCGTGGCAATGACTGTTTTTGCAACATTCTTTCTATTCAAAGGTCAGGCCAAGCAACAGGCAGAGCTTGCTTTTCAGCAATCGGAGCTTCAGTCAAAAATGCTTAAACAGCAGAATGCGATAGAGCGTGAAGGGGAGATAGAAACTGAGATATTTAAGCAGAAACTGGTGAATTATCAAGAATTTTTGAGTGCTCTGAGCGAGTATCTATCTACTAAAGAGAGAACAGCAAAGATCAAACTTAAATTTCAGACTGCAGCATTAGCGATGCATGCTGGATATTATAATCTTGCTGAAATTAATTTAATTGTGAGAAACATTATTGATGGGAATAATGGAGAGGATATGGATGATAGGGAACTAATCCCAGCACTATTTAATTTGTCAAAGATATTTCGAAACGAACTCTACGGTAAACCTGCTAATGATATAACAGCGGGGTATGAAAAATTCAAGGATACCATAAACTCTTTAGCGCAGTCCGTAGAGAATAGCGATGTTGAAGCAGACAAGTCGGAGATTGATGCGGAGGATGCACAAGAGACTGCGGATGTCAAAGAAGAAAATGTTGAAAATTGGGATGAATATGTGCAGGGTCTGAAAGGATGGAAGGCATCTTACAAGAAAGGGAATATCATTCTTGTTAGTGAGAAGACTCCTGCAGTGATTGAGTTTAAGCTCAAATCGGGCTATTATGTAGTTGCTTCATCCTACGGTGATGATAAAGAATATCCGAAATATCTTCAAAAAGATATAAAAACTTCTTCAAGGAGCGGAGCTAATTGGTGGAGAAGTTTAAATACGCTACGAAATTATCGCGTCAAGTCAGGAGAATTAATTGAAAATCTCAGCACTAATGATGCAGCTCGTGCATTGGTGATTCGATGGATCGATCGTCTGACTTCTCTTGCAGATGATTATAATTCTGAAAATTCCTAATTTTTTTAATATATTATGGGGTAATAAGTGGACTATTGACAAATTCGCTTAAAAGCAATGCAAAAGCTCGGACAGTCATAATCAAATGGTAGATAGATTAGTAAAATATATAAATGAATGAGTTAATTAGTAAAAAGTGTTTATTGGTATGGAACAGTCCATTAATTTAAGCCTCTGCAAAACTCCAGAGGATGTTACTTCCTCACTCACAAAACTGGCAGAGGTATCCAGCCAGTCCATAGCAAACGCTTTAAAAGCGCAAATACAGGTCATAAATTATATCTCATCACCCTCATTACATGGAAGCACATTCGATCTATTCTTCAAACATTTAAAAAAAGCTCTCAGATACGCAGATGAAGAATCGGCATATGAAATAAAAGACCGGGCGGCATTAATGCTTAACAACTTTTTCTTTTTTATGAAAGCTAAAGTTGAATGGGAAATTGCCGTAAACAGAAATGAATACGAAAAATTGCTTATAGAAGCATCGCGAGATATGGCAAAGAATATACTGACTCTATCTGAATTTGCCGCTAACACTGCAATGATTTACAGTGGTGATATTACGACACTTTCAGAAATGGGGGAAAATATATCTCAACTTTCAAAAGTCTTTTTTAATAAGGACAATAGAGATGGTAAAGATGGATGGCTACAACGAGGATTGAGGCTGGCATTTAGGAATCAGCGAACAAAAGAAAAGCAGCGCGAATTTTGTGAGACTCTTGCTCGACTATTTGAAAAGTGTAATAGCAATTATGACGTAATTGGACGTAATAACTTAATTTCGGGGCTAATACAGAACTATCGCAACGACCTTATGGAGTATCATTCTAATGATTGGAATGATATGAAAACAAAAGCTGCATGGTTAAAACACAAAAGTTGGGTATATCCATTGACTATACTTGGTATAGGTGGTGGAATAGGTGTGTTGATATGGTTAATCCGATGGATTATTTCATGTTTTACAGATTATCCACAGGGTTGGGCAGTTCAACAATGGATATGGACTAGCATTATTGTTGGAGTAGTTGCTATTACAAGCTTTCTGGGATGTGTAATTAAAAGAATGATAGCTTTAAAGAAAATTGGATTAAAGCAGAAAGAGATCGAAGATTATTATGATAATTTAAACGAAAAATTTAAAGAATAAGTGTTTTATGTTTCATATATGGAACTATATACCTTTGACTAAGCTACACGAAATTGAGGTAAGCTCAGACATGTGCCTATTTCCGTTAACGTACTCAAATAGCTAAAAATGTAGACGTTTTCTATGCTGGAATTATTAAAAAAAATATCACACGTACTATCATCTATTGGTGAGTTCTTCGTAATGATGTGGCATGATGATGAATGGTGGATATGTCTCCTGGGCCTGATTATAGTCATGGTCGGATTATGGAAAGTACTTATTGGACCATTGATTAGGCTGTTTTCTGGAATTTTTGATAGTATTGGGAGTAGTGGTAGTATCTCTTCTTCGAGTAGAAAATCAACAAACCATTATAATGATAATAAAATGAAAGTTACGATTAAAGGCGTGTATCAGATGAACGGTCCTAAGCCGTTTACGAGAGAGATTAATTGCTCGGCATCGGAAGCTGGATATTATTCGCAACTGATGACGAATAAGTCAAAACAAGCGCAGTGGATACGTGCCAATTTTCCTGGTGCCGATATTGATAAAGTATTTTCAATGTCTGTGAATATAAAATAAGAAATATGAAGAAATACAATTATTTATTATGCGGACTAATGGTATGTCTTTTGTCCGCGTGCTCAAAATCAAGCAATACAGATCTTTATCAAGAGATAAAATCGGTAGATAAGATGGTGTTTGCAAAAATGGCTATCACTAAGACGGTTTATAATAATCAAAAATTATTCGGAAAACGTTACGCCGCTTATTCTTACGATACATACGCCAGGGCATACATTGATTTGTCTTCACTTCAGACAGAAGATTTAGTTTTTGATGATAAGTCCAAAACGGTAAAAGTCATGCTTCCCCCTGTTATGGCCGAGTTAATAGGACGTGATGTAGAAATGAGAGAAGTGTATAAAAACATTACGGGTTTCCGTTGGGATCTTGAAGAGAAGGAGATTGCTAAATTGAAGGAAGATGGAAATACAAATTTGAAAAAAGAATGGGAAGATAATCCGATGTTTAAGGAACATCTAATAGAGGCAGCAAAAAGAAAGGCTCGCAAATATTTTGAGAGTATTTTCGAAGCAAACGGATATATAGCCAGTATAGATTTCAAAAATTCAGATAAAAAAGATTATGAAAAAAATAATTAAGCCGGTAATTTGTTTGGTGGTTATTACCTTTATCGCAGTGGTTGCATACATACTCGTTATATATCCTCAAGATAGTGTGACTGTAAGTAAAGGCAAGATAAACAAAGTCAAAACTATGGTTGAGTTATGCTCCATTGACTTTTACAATGAGGTGCCGATAAAAGATACTATTTCAAATTGGGTTCTCTTTGGCAAACAAAAACAAAGAGGTAGCATATCGTTTGATTTAGAAAATTTGCAGATTAATTCTGATGGAGATACGGTCAAAATAGTTTTACCCCCCGAATTAATTGAGATAATGGAGGCAACCGATGATAATTCTTGGGAATCTGTGGATTCGAAAGATTTAAGAAAGTTATGTTGGGAAGAAGCCCCTACGGAATTATGGAACATGGCAAAGAGAAATGCTCTGGAAAATTCAAAAAAATTACTATACGACAGCGGGACGGTTGAAAGAGCTCGTTCTGAAGGAGCACAGAGCCTTCAGATGCTGATGGAGAAAGTATATAGAAAGCCCGTGGTTGTGACGGATCCTACGCCAAAAGGTGCGCACTATAATGAATACATATAAGAAAAAAACGTTTTGAAGTGTAACTAAGATTGGAGGCAGGAGTATATCTCTAATAATTAATAAATCAATGTGTTAAGGGTCGCTATTTGCGGCCTTTAACTTTGATTCTTTGAAAAATATTAAATGGTCAATCCTTTTGTTTCGGATTGCGTACTCAACAAAGGGGATAGAAGATGATGTTGATTAGGAATTGGATAGGAGATGCATGCGCTCGGCTGGATGGGAGGCTATCCAATGGGCGATGGCGTTGAGGTTGAGGCAGAATTGGCGTTTTACTTGATCGGTGTGTGCTGACTGGCGGGGGAGACCCAGATGGAGGCAGCGGCCTTCAGCGCATAAGTCGAATTCCTTGCCTGATGGTTTGTATTTTGGTCCGATGCCATTGGGAACGATGCGGATGATGCTTGCTCCTTCTTCAATAGCTCTATTCATAAGTGCCTTTTCGTCTTTGCTGATGAACGGGGATACAAGGACACTTTGTGTCCTGATGGCCTCTTCCCACGCATTTTGAAATTTAGACCCCGTCTCATAAGATTTGAGAGGCCCCGGGGAAGCTGGGTTGGGATGATTTTCGACATGCAGGCTCGGGAGCATAGCGGGCTATGTGACTGAGCCAAAGGTCGAAAAGCG
>CAYQXG010000007.1:0-48906 GCA_964421525.1 uncultured Sangeribacter sp.
CACCGGATTCTGGTTCCGTTTGTGAGAGTTCGAGTCTTTCCAAGGCAACAAAAAAATCTTCAACTTGCGTTGAAGATTTTTTTGTATGTATTTGGATGAGATTTTTATTTTCTTTTGGAGAGGGTCTTGAGCATACCTTCAAGTTCATCTCTCAACTCATTAAGCTCATTTATAACCTTAAGTCTTTTGGAAATATTGTTTCTATTCTTTTGAAACTGCAACTTAGCTGCATCCAGCTTTAATCCTTTTGTTTTCAAAAGAAAATGAATTATTCTCAATGTCTCGATATCGGATGGGGTATATTGTCTTATTCCTGTCGGAGTGCGTAAAGGCGATATTTCCGGGAATTCTGTTTCCCAATATCTTATAGTGGTTGCCGGCACACCTAAAAAATCTGCCACATCGCTGATCTTGTAATATTTCTTATCCAAATCATCCATAATGAGAGAATCAATCCATAACATGACCGGAATTTTCCGCAAGCTGAATCATATCGGCATATTCCTTTGGTGAGAGATCCATGAAATAGTAATTGACAGGATTCTGGGGCTCACCTTTAAATCTGACTTCATAATGAAGATGACTACCAGTTGATTTACCTGTAGAGCCAACTTTGCCAATCATCTCACCACGTTTGACGTGCTGTCCGGGCTTAACCAAAATTTGGCTAAGATGAGCATAGCGTGTCATATAATTATATCCATGATCCAAGTCAATACAGTTTCCATAGTTCGATTTCCTCTCAGCCACCTCAACTACTGCATCAGCAGTAGCAAATACAGGAGTGCCAGTTGCAGCTGCAAAGTCAAGCCCTTCATGGAACTTTGCAGTGCCATATATAGGATCGCGCCTATATCCATAACCTGAAGACATTGTATAATCTTTCATGTTTATAGGCAATACAGACGGAATTCTGGCAATTTTCTGCTTTTGCTCTCCTGCAGCCTCTCTGAGTTGGTCGAAAGAAACAGATTGGGAATAAATCTGATGCTCGAGAAGATCCATGGACCGATTCATTCTATTGACTAACTCAGCATCATTCAACTGTCCGAGATTATCATACTTAGCGTCATTTTCAAGCCCGGAGTAGCGTTCTGCACTACTTAAAGGATCCATCTGCATCATGACACGATAAAAATTATCATCACGATTTCGGATATCCTCCATAACCTTGATTGAATTATCAAGACGTTTCTCAAGTATGGCATATTGAGATTTCAACTTGCTATTTTCCTCCTTAAGATTGCGTTCGGTAGGAGCATCAAAAGCATAAAACAACAAAAGATACAATCCTATTCCGAACACACCGCCAACCAAGATATATTTACTTAAGGAAACTAATCTTGTCTTAAACGTTGGATAGTGGCGTTCGAAATTATCAGTGTCCGGATTATAACGGTAAAATACCTGTTTCACACTTTTTCGTAGAAAAAAGATAGTTGATTAAAATACCTTAATATTGATATAGCGTTTTGGATTCTTCTTGATGTCCACGAGCAGTGAATCAATGTCTGCGGAAACTTGATTTAGTCTATTATAAAGTTCCGGATCACTTGTGAGAAGACCCAATGTGGAATTCTTGTCGTTGAGTTGTTTGGAGAATTGTGATAGGTTCGCCGTTAAATTATTTACATTGTCAACAGTCGAATTCAAAGGAAGTGACTTAAGCTGATAGGAGAGCTGCCCCAAATTGCCAACTATGGTATCAAGCGACTGAGTGATCTTTACCGTGTTGTTGGCAAGACGTGGCACTTGATTATTCATCGTACTGTTAAGACCTTGTGTTGTAGCAAGCAAATTGCCGGTAATTCCGTCAATTCTTTGTATTGACGCTGTCAGAGCAGGATCGGCAACCAAGCGGTTTAGATTATAAAGCAATGAGTCGACTTTTGGAATGATTCCTGTGATAGCCGGCATCAGCCCGTCTTGCACTGATGACATCAGACCCTCCTTCACACCAGTAGACAGCTCACTCCCTGAAGGAAGCAATTCCGGACCTTTTCCCATGCTTATCTCAATTCTTGCACCGCTAAGTAGCGTAGTTCCTAAATAAGCACATGTGCCCTTGGGCAATTTTATGTTCTTGTCAAGAGCCATAACAACTTCAACCTTATCTGGCTGAGTATAGTTGAAGTTAACTTCCCTCACCTGACCAACCTTATATCCATTGATTAGGACAGGAGACGAAACTGTCAGTTCATCTACATTATCATAATAAGCAATATAATAATGTGCCGGACGAAATAGATTAATACCTTTCAAATAATCTATTCCGAAAATGAGGATCAGAATTGCAACAATAACTGAGAGGCCAATGGCAAACTCTTTGCTAAATATTTTTTTCATTATTTATTTCTATATTATGGGTTTCTGACTATTTTTTTGTCTATGCAGACATTTTCACACTGATATAACAATTAATATCGTCTTTCTACGAATTTTTTTACTGAATTAAACAACGATGAGGCAAGTTTATTTTCACCCTCATCAGAAGTCATGAATTTCACAGCCTCAGGATTGCATATAAAATCCAACTCAACCAGCACAGCCGGCATTGATGTGGCCCAAAGCACCCAAAATCCGGCTTGCCTGACACCACGATTAGATCTTCCTGCATTTTTAACAAGTTCATTTTGAGTGTCGCTTGCAACTCGAATGCTTTCACCAAGATTTCTTTTTTGAGCCATCTCAAAAATGATGTAACTTTCATCTTTAGACGGATCAAATCCTGAATACTTTTCCTTATAGTCGCTTTCAAGTTCTATCACCGAATTTTCACGCATTGCAACCCTCATGTTGTCTTGATCACGATGTAGCCCGAGAACATAAACGGAGCTTCCATGGGTGAATTGACGGTTTCGCGTCTTTTTATCAACTGAGTTTACATGAATAGACATAAAAAGGTCACCTTCAGCATCATTTGCCACATCAGCACGCTCCTGCAGGGTGAGATAAGTATCGTCGGATCTTGTCATTACCACTCTAACTTCTTTCAGTTGCTTCTCTATCAATGATTTTAATTTCTTAGCTACTGCAAGATTAATATCTTTTTCCCTTGCTCCATTTTCGCATGCTCCATAATCTTTTCCACCGTGTCCCGGATCAAGCACAATGGTTATCCTGTCTTCATCCATCTTAGCTGCATTAGAGGAAATGCCTGCAAGAAACGAAATGAAGATAAAAATCAGAGAAAACGTTCTATATATATTCATTTATAATTTCAATGGATGTTTTATTCACGCAAAATTAATAAAAATTACTTAATCTCTCACAAAAATTGACGTAAAATCAGGTGAAAATTCCTTTTTCGACCAATGTTTCAGCGATAATGAGTGATTTCGCAAAACAAAGAAAAGCCACGATGTGTTTCATTATTAAGAGCTGGACAATAATGGTCCTGCAATAGTTTCAACATAAACATATATTAACCTTATATCAAAACGAAGAATGAAAAAAGTTGTTCTTTCTGTAGCTGCCGCGGCTCTGCTTTGCACTTCTCTTAGCTCCTGCATGGGAAAATTTGCTTTGACAAGGAACCTATATTCTTGGAATGATCAAATTTCCAATAAATTTGTCAATGAACTTGTGTTTGTTGCATTTTGGATTCTTCCGGTATATGAAGTGACCACTCTTGCCGACCTTCTTGTTTTGAACTCTATAGAGTTCTGGAGTGGAGATAATCCTTTGACAGCATCAACGAAGGCAATCGATACAGACCATGGCCGCTATTTGGTGAAGTGCGATGGGAAAGGATATGATATTAAGCTTGAAAGCACAGGCGAGAGCTATCGTCTCGATTTTGCAAAGGAAAATCAGACTTGGTCTCTGCAATATGATGGCAAGGAATATCCTCTTATGACTTTTGTAGATGATACCCACGTATCAATGCCTATGTCTGATGGTTCTTGGCAAACAGTGGAACTATCGAAAGAGGGAGTTTTAGCTTATCGAGCTTCCACATCACCTATCCTGCATGCAAATAAGTAAGGTTAAGATCGTTTCTTCTTGCATTTTTATGAGGTGGATATAAAATAATTCAATACGCATTAATCCAAATCGCCGTTGGTTTGTTTTAATATTAAAGATTAATCATAAAACAAATAAAGATATGAAAGCAATTCACATTATCAGTGCAGTTATAGGCGGAGCAATCGCCGGAGCAGCAGTAGGTCTTCTCGTAGCACCCGAAAAAGGAGAGAACACACGTAAGAAAATTCTTAAAGTTCTCAAAGAAAAAGGTATAAACCTTAAGAAGAGTGAGCTTGAGGAGCTTGCCGATGAGATTGAAGATCAGATTGAAAAAATTTAATTATTATAAGCTATATGAAAGCTCTTAATATTCTTTATGCATTCTTAGGTGGTGCCATTGTAGGATGCGGAGCAGCACTTCTTTTCGCACCTGAAAAGGGAGAGGAACTCAGAAGTCGTATTGTGCGTATCCTTAAAAGAAAAGGTATTAAAATCAGCGACGAGGAAGTTGATGCTCTCGTGGCAGAACTTACAGGTGAGGAATAACTCAGATCTGAGTATTAAAAAAGTGATTGAATGAGCAACACTACACTCTTGGATCAAATCAAGGCATTGATAGCCCGGTCGAAAGACTGGGCTACTCTTGAATTAGAGTATGCCAAACTGACTGCAGCAGAGAAAATCACAATTCTTGCCGGTGCAGCTGTGACGGGAGCAGTGTGTCTTCTTCTTGGTATCACAGCCCTCATTCTTTTTGGCATAAGTCTCTCTTGTGTATTTCAAAACATCATGAGTCCGGCGCTCTCTTATCTTGCAGCTGGCGGATGCATGCTTGTTCTGATGATAATTGTCTATTTCTTGCGTGAAAAGATGATAATGAATCCTATTGCCAAGATGTTGACAAAGCTTCTATTAAAATAAAGGAATTTCACATGGAAGAAATAAAACGATTAAACAGCGACAAAATTTTGACGCAAGTTGAGGATCCTGTGGAATTCGAAGGATACACTCTTGATGAAATTCGACATCGCAGAGCTTTGATTGCAGTCAAAAAGGAATTTGCGAAGGCAAGAATTATTGAAGAAACAGAACTACTCAAAGAAAGAAACCCTTTTGCTCCTGATGGATCTCTGAAAGCAGCTTCAAGATTGGGTGCTCTTCCTATGAAAATAGTCAAAGGTTTGAATTATACCGATTATATCATGTTGGGTATTTCTGTTTTTGGAACTGCGAGAAAATTTTTTTCTATGTTTCGCAGGAAAAAGAAATAAGTTTCGAATTTAATGGACTATAATAAAGTGCGCTTCGAGTGCTCACCATGCACAGAAGACATAACAGATCTACTCGCGGCATTTCTTGCAGATGCCGCGTTTGAAAGTTTTGAGCCTGACGCAACGGGACTTACTGCCTATGTGCAGACGTCTGCTTACTCAGAAGAAGTTGTTAGGGAGATTATAAATGATTTCCCAATTCCCACAACCATTACATTCAGTTCGGAATTAGTTGTGAGCAAGGATTGGAATGAAGAATGGGAGAAACACTATTTCCAGCCCATTGTGATTGCAGGGGAGTGTGTGGTGCATTCTTCTTTCCATAAGGATATTCCAGATGCCAAATATGATATTCTGATTGACCCTAAGATGGCTTTTGGCACCGGACACCATGCAACAACATCTCAGATGATGCGTTATGTTCTGGATCTTGATGATATCGAAGGAAAATCTGTGATTGACATGGGTACAGGAACCGGTATTCTTGCAATTCTTTGCAAGATGCGTGGTGCTGGCAATGTATCCGGAATTGAGATAGATCCAGGAGCATTTGAGAATGCTGTAGAGAATGCCGCACTCAACAATCAGGAAGTAACTTTCATCTGCGGTGACGCCTCGGCTTTGGATGAGTGCCAGGAAGCAGACGTGTTTCTTGCAAATATCAACAGAAATGTTATCACGGCCGACATAGCCAAATATGCTGAAAAGATCAAGGAAGGAGGAATTCTGCTTCTCAGTGGTTTCTATACATCCGATATTCCGGTTGTCATGGAAGCGGCGGCTCCACTCGGATTTGTCCTCGACAAGACATCGGAGGAAGGGGACCATTGGGCGGCAATCCGGCTTATAAAATGCTAAAAATTAAATAAAGAAAAAAAGAGTCTACTTTTTCGTAAACTCTTATTATTTCCTTGTGGAGCATATCGGACTCGAACCGACCACCTCTTGACTGCCAGTCAAACGCTCTAGCCAGATGAGCTAATGCCCCATAAAGTATATGATGCAAAATTAGTAATTAGTTTTTAAATCTGCAAAATTTTTTGAAAAAAATAATGAAAAAGTTTCTAAGTATTATTGCTGGAATGCTCGTATTGGCATCCTGCTCGAATGAAAAGGGGACTGTGTCTGTGACAGTTCCAACTGATGGTCCAAAACAATTGATCGTGACCCATTGTTTAGTGTCTGACATGATTAATGCAACGACTCAGGCTGATCTTAATCTCGTCACCGACACTATTGATGTAGCAAACGGTAAGGCAACCTTAAAGGTGGATGAGAGAGGTGACGCCCGCTACATTATTCAAGTTGCGCCGAAGAGTGGCATTGAGTTTTATACAAGACCAGAAGAGTCTTTAAAAGTTAATGTAGAGAGTATTGACCCACTCGATTATTCAGTATCAGGAAGCCAGTTGATGGAAGATGCCACTAAACTGAATAAAATCACAACTCCTCTAATGAGAGAATACTATGCCCTCGCAGAAAAAGGCCAGCCGACAATGGAGGATGTGCAGTCTTTCATGCAAAAATATGAAAAAGCCGTGGTAGATTTCATAAAGGCAAATCCCAAATCCCCGGCTGTTGTCTACGCTATGTTCGATCTTGAAGGTGAATCACTCAAAAATGCTTACGACTCTATTACTCCTGAAGCAAAGGCGTCGTTGCTGTTCCCAATTATAGAAAAACAGATGCAGAAAGGCAATGAGCAGGCAGAAGAGATGAAAGCACTTGAAGAAAAGCGCGAGGGACTCAACGGCACAATGGCTCCAGCGTTCACTCTCAAAAATCTTCAGGGCAAGGATGTGAGCCTGTCTGATTTCAAAGGCAAATGGGTTGTGCTTGATTTCTGGGGTTCTTGGTGTGGATGGTGCATCAAGGGATTCCCAAAACTTAAGGAAGCGTATAAAGAGTATGCAGGAAAACTTGAAGTAATCGGTATAGACTGCAATGAGACTGAAGAGGAATGGCGTGAAGGTGTGGCCAAACACGAACTTCCTTGGGTGAATGTCTATAATCCTAATGACACTAAGGTTCTTGAAGAATATTTGATCACAGGTTTCCCAACAAAGGTAATAGTTAACCCGGAAGGCAAGATTGCAAACATTACAGTAGGTGAGGACCCATCTTTCTTCACAACCCTTGCATCACTCATCAACGGTAAATAATACACATTTTGGATGCATGGAATTGCATCCTGATAAAAGACTGAAGCTGTCGGTATATTAATGTACCGGCAGCTTCAGTCTTTCATGCCTTTCTTATAACATACAACTCTTGTTTACTTATCTCCACTCATTCTAATCTATCTGAAGATATAGGTTGATCTGAAAGATTTGTATCTTCTGACGAGGGCACACTCTCGACTTTTACATTCACATCAGTTACAGTATCTGTAGTAATAAAATTCATAATTTTATCAGCTTCATTAATCTTAATTTCGCCGTCAATAAAGACCAGTCCTGTTAATCCCCATATATTTATCAGGTAAAGAGGTTTAGAAATTATATCATCAGAAGTGTCTTTGCCATACACATCGACTGTAATAGTTGGATTGAGGAAAGATTCTATGAATCCTTTCATTGAATCTTTGATAGATTGGTTCGAAATGTTATCTTCTCCTAAGATATTCATTGATTGCTTTCCGTTGTTATGAGTGAACGAGAGCGCAAGACTATATTTCTCCAATGAATTGAGTTCACAATTAAATTTCTCGGTTTTTTCCTCATCATCAAGATTAACGAACAGCATCTGCATCCCTTTTGCTGTGGAAAGCAGGTCTTTCTCTTCTTGTGAAGAAACACTATCCATTTGTGCCCGAAGATCCTTTTTATTCATTTTAACATATTGAGCTTCAGGAAACTTTTTATATTTTTTGAATAAGCCGTTCACTGTCATAGCCTGCGACATTAACGCCGGTAAAAAAACACATAAAACCAGAACAAGTCTTTTCATATTTGATTTTTTAATTATTTAAATTTTACTCAGGTAACACAGCGTCGTTGAGAGTCTCAATATCAATTTTGCCTTTCAGCAGAATATATACCAATTCATTACTTTCAACAACCGAGATTAGAAGCATACTCATAGTTTTCCCATCCTTGTTGAGTACTCCCGAAATTTCAATTTTCTGGTTTTCTTTAGTTACTTCGGTGATTATCTCAAACGGATATTTAGACAAAACCTTGCTACATGTTTTCTGTGCCTTATCAATTGTATTTCCATCACATTGCACAATCTCAATAGAGTTCAGATCTTTGGTAAGTCTCCCAAGATCAACTGCATCTTTTCCACTACCAATATCTATAGAAGATCCGGCCATTTTGAGCATCATTTTGCCTATGTATATTGACGTGACACCTTTTATCGAAGATACTTCGGAAAGAGTCTTCTGAGCAGTGCAGTTGATAAATATCAAGCACATAGCCATACATAATAATATGAATCTTTTTATCTTCATTGCAAAATTGATTTTGATATTTCTTTATAACTTTCAAACGAATTAGCAACATCACATAGAGCAATCTGAGTCTCTGAAGCATTCTGGGCCAATAGTTTTCCTATTTCAAGCATTATCCGTTGTGCTTCTGCAGGATCTGTTATTTCCAAGAATCCATCTTCATCCTCATTGTCTTGGATTTTCTCTGTTGTTTTCGCTTGTCTCGCCAAGTGCTCCATCTCCGGCACATGCAATTCTGTTTCTGTTTCTGGAATCTTGAATGATACTGATTTATGCGGATCCTTCGAAGTCTCTGCAACTACTTCTGCATCATAGTCCTTGACTTTAAGACTGTCATTTACATATTGTCGCATAAATACCATTAT
The DNA here is from genome assembly GCA_964421525.1 of uncultured Sangeribacter sp. Lineage (GTDB taxonomy): Bacteria > Bacteroidota > Bacteroidia > Bacteroidales > Muribaculaceae > Lepagella. The sequence continues at coordinate 9,060 of CAYQXG010000007.1, forward strand.
GAATGATAATGCTATGCAAGCAGCAACAGCTACGCCCGAATATCTCAGAATACTCTGAAATTTCGTCAGACCTTTTGCTGGGCTGGCAGGCTGCTGTTTTGCTATAATACTGTTAAGCTTATCAGTCAAATTGTCCGGAACCTCACACTCTGTGATAGATGGACGCAATTGCATTGTTATTGCGAATATTTTCCTACTGGAAGCCAGATCATCAGGGAGATCAGCAATGTCAACATCACTGAAAAATCTCTCAAGATATTCCTCTTCATCAGGTGAGGTTTCTGCACTATAATATCTTATTAGTAGTTTCCTTACTCGGTTTATGTCGTAGTTATCTTTCATCATTCAAATACTCCTTAATCTTTTTTCGTCCTCGACTGAGAATAATACGAACATTCTCCTCAGATTCTCCCATTATTTTACTGATCTCTGCGTTTGATAATTGACTGAAAATATTAAGAGTCATTATCTTTCGCTGTTTCTCTTTGAATAATGACAATAGTTCTGATATGCGTGAACTTGTGGTTTGATATGATATTTCACTGTCAGAGACTGAATCCGATACCAACATATTTGCATCATCAATATTGTCGAAAAATCTTTTAGAATTGGCCCTCAGGCGATCAATACAACTATTTCTTGCAGTCCTGCAACAGAAAGCCATCGGATTATCCGGAATTGGAAGATCCTTGTGCTGTTGCCACAATGTAGATATAGCATCCTGCACTACATCTGAAGCATCGTCTGTATTACGGAGAATCATATACGCAACAGCATACATTCTTCGGTAGCATGGAAGCATTATGTTTTTAAACTCTCCGTCAGTCATTATAATCAGCCGATATGTTTTCTTTCTTTATTATTCTATATTCATGACGAATAAACAACCATTGTTGTTACAAAAAATTGAATAATAAAAATCAACTTTCAGATTGCGAAAGTTGATTTTTAAGTAATAGATTGAATATTAAGGAAAACCTAAGAGGGATACAAATCATATTATATATTTCCAATGCGATCTTTCTGTTATATTTATCCGGATTACTTTGATAATTTGTAATCAGGCTCGTTGGCATATCGTGCAGCATCATATTTTGGTCGTTCATTGGGATCATACCCAAATTTTACGTCTCCTCCATATTTTGCTTTTATGATTGATTCCCGGTTATTGTAGAAATATTCCACATCAGCGAGGGCTTTTTTGCGGTCTTTCCGGTCGTACTCGTTTGCTGAATACATTGGCGAGATAATACGGTCGGTTTTCTCAATGCCGGTGGCTACAAAAGAATTTCCGTTGTCGGCTTCAGCTTCGAGAATCAGACCCGGAAGACCATGTAGTTTCCATGGACCGAACGAAACAGGAAGCTCGGTGGCGAACCATGCAGTCCATTTGCGTCCATGATAATCAGCTTCAGCTTTTATGCATTCATATCCAAGTATTGTTTTCACAGAATCACCTATCTGCCACTCCATCTCTGACAATGGTTCATCGTAATATCCGGTATCTTCGCCAAATTTTGAATAAAGGCGCAGATTGCCTTTACTAATATCCGTAAAGACGTAAGTGTGAACGGTTTTTACTGGACCTTTTCTCATATCTATTGATATCCCACCTTCAGGAGATTGAACCATGCATGCGGCCATAATTATCTGCTGCAATTGTTTCTTTCCCTCAGGAGTCGATTTGAGGGAGTCTGTCCATAAGCTTAGATCATTGAAGTATTTAGCTTCTTTGGAGTTAGCAAGCAGCGACATTCGAATTGTCTGCAATGTATCCCTCTCCCAGTTGATCTTGTTTTGATTGTAACTGACCAAAATGTCGGCTCTTTCTTGTGCTGAAATTGTAATTCCCACAAGACTCGCAACGAACAATGTTAGAATTCGTTTCATATATTTTTCGATTAATTAGCAAAACATTAAATTCCTTGTCTCATCATTGTATTTATTTACCAATATCCTGATGCTACTGCAGTCTAATGGGAGATTGGTGCCTCTTCCAATGCATTATTGAGTGAATATCCGTATTTAAGTTCGATGTCGATCAGCCCATCCGGATGCTCAGAAACATTATCTTTGTAAACGGTTATTGCTTCTATGGCATCTTTCTTTAACCTCGAAATTATGGCTTGGTCAACAAGTTCCCCATTAATTTTGTAGTGAATTTTTTTCTTGGGTATTTCGGCATCAGCAACCTCATCAGTTGCCCGCTCTTCTTTGCTTTCAATTCCTGCATTATTCAGGGATTTTGATATACTGTCTGTCACAGAGGAAAACATAGGAGTAGAGAGTAGCATAAATGCAGCAACAGCACCTGGAATCAGCAGAAGAGTAGACATCTTCATTATTTTGCCTGAATCATTACGGTTAATCATTTTCAGCCTGTTTTTCAACTTACTCTGTTTAAAACCGTTGCTGGCGAAAGGATCGATCAAACGTCCCACAGCTCTGTTTAAAAGAAGATATTGGTATTCCTTACTGTCATAACCCGCTTTTAAGACATCTGCATCAGCTTGATACTCGTGCACTTGCTGCACTTCCCTTACCATGAGCCAGCAAAACGGGTTCCACCATTGTAATATAAGCATTACCCTTATTATTATAAGATCGAGAAAATGGTGATGACGTATATGACTCATTTCATGAGCAAGAATCATGTCGGAGATTGATTCATATTCATTTTCTGAAATATATATTCTGCCGCAAAAACAGAAGGGAGAAAAGACCTTTCCTTCAATCACCTTCAGACGATACCAGTAGCAGTCGATAGTCTTTGCCCTGAGACTCATCAGACTCATGGTTATTACGGTATATAAAGAAATCAAGACCATCAAAATCATGCCTGAAATGATCAGTATAGCAATGACTTTAAAAACTTTCGATAACGACTCTCCGGCATCTGTGATAATAGTCGGCAATTCTATCGCATCAGAAGTTACATCAGTATAAATAGTCTCATCTGTATGAATATTAATGTCTATCAATGGCAGGATGAATGAAAGTAGAAATATCGAAAGCAAGATCGCCCTGCGTAGAGATGCATCTTTAAGCCCGGATAACGACAGCATATAGACAGCATACATCACCGAGAGCAGTAGAGCAGTTTTAATAGAATAGGCAGCCAACAGTCCCATAAGATGTTATGTTTATTTATTTTTCTTTTCAATAATATCGATGCATTCTTTTATCTCTTCATCAGAGAGTTGCTTTTCTTCCACAAGTGCTGAAATCATGCTCTTGAAACTATTGTCAAAATAATTCCTGAGCATATTCATAAGGTTGGTTTTCTTATAGCTATCTTTTTGAAGAATTGCATGGTACCGATATGTTCCTCCTTCTTTTTCATGGTCCACGTATCCTTTCTTCTCAAGAACTCTCACAACTGTTGAAACGGTATTGACATGAGGCTTAGGTTCTGTAAAGTATTCAAGTATCTCTTTAACCAATAAAGGGCCATGTGCCCAGAAAATCCTCATGATCTCTTCTTCCTTAGCAGTCAGATGCGGTTTCTTTTCCTGCTCCACACCATTGTTTATACGCTCTTCATCCATTTTGTTCAATGTTATTTGATGATCAAAATCATAACTATTTTAGTAGTTGAACAAATATCTCAACGATTTTTATCGTTGAGATATAGTTAATGATTGTTAAAACATAAAAAATCAGTCTAACGCTACAATCCTAATGATCCATATTTTGTAGTGTAAACTAAAGTCTACCAATAAAAAAAGAGAGACCAAAGGCCTCTCTAATCTTTACATGAGCCGATAGCTAATTATTTTACAGAATCTTTGTCAATTTTGGAGATTTCAAATGCTGTCGCTGAAAGCCATGAACCCTCCCAAGAGTGAGTCGGGGAGATGTTGGTCACACCATAGGTCAAGATACTGTCATTTCCAACTGTAATCTTAGGGATAATAACTTCTGACCATCCATATCCTTCTCCATTATTTGCATTTGCAATTTCTTGAAGGTAACCTCGATCAGACCTTACGAATGCAGTGTCTGCATCAAGGATATTTTTTGCATTAAGCCATATACTGCCTCCAATGTTGGAACAAACCGGAACAGGCACTGACAAACGGACTCCGTTGCCATTTATAGCAAAGATTTCGGCCCCGTTGCCATCAGCACGGACGGCTGCTTTTAAAGAGTAAAGGCCCGGTGCCATTTTCATATTACGCACAACTTCATAGGCCATTTCCATACTCCCATTCTTATTCGAGGCATCAAGATATCGGACTCCATTATTACTTGAAAAATGTTCTCCTTTATTGGTGTAGTTATTTACATTCTCCCCCTTGACTAAAATCCAACCTCCTTGCTCAAGATATGAACGCTCCCGAGCTTCCTTTTTTTTAATGCGATCATATCTTCTTTCTTTCTCATAGCTTGACTTATAATTTATACTTACTCTACTTATAATCGTGGAACATGATGCAGAAAAGACGATAAGAGCTGCAAACCATAAAAAAACACATACTACTCTCAGTTGCCGACTCATTGCCTTTACACGCCCTGTTGTATGCATAAAAAAATGTATCAATAAATAAAGAGTCATGATAATCAATACAATCAGGCTTATGCTGCATGTCATAATCAGGCCTGTTGTATTGCTTTCAAACACCGCCAACAATGGAATATCATCATAACTGAAAATACCACGCATCTCACCCCATGGAGCTGCCAATGCACAAACCAGGCTGATAATAATAGTTAATCCGAATAAAACACATGCAATCAATAACAGAATACACAATGCATAAACACACCATTTCACGGCAGAAATAAAACCCTTTGACAATCTGCCATCCAATACAAAATCCCTATTATTCTCTATCATGCTTCGTGTGGAATTAAGAAATTCATCGCATAAGCTCGAAAGATTTATAGGCTTTCCTTTCATACTCAGCCGTTGTGCCGGAGTTGAAGCCAAGGGAATGCATATCCAGCAAATAATGTACAATGCTATTATCACACCACAGGTAGGAATGACCAATATCAGTGCCAATATACGTAACAAGACTGTACTGACTCCGAAATAACATGCCAAACCGGAGCATACACCGCCAATCACTTTATCACCGGGATCACGATAAAGTTTACGCTTCAGATTTTGGGGTTCATCATGTTCTTCATTTACTTGCTCTTCAATTATATTTTCAGAGTCAAGGTCTTCCGGTTTTCCAATTCTTCCTATTATTTCATCAACATGCTCTATGCTTATAGCGGCTACTCCTTGTTGTCTCAATTCTGTCATCAGCTCTGCAACACGAGACTCTATGTCATCGGCTATTTCCTTACCATCCGGCTGACGTGAAAAGTAATCTCTCATATTTAAGAGATATGCATTTAGCATGGCGTAGGCATCTTCATCTATTGGGTAGAGAGAACCAAAAATGTTTACAGTGATATTCCTTTTCATATTTTTTCAATTTTGATCATTTATACTAATCCTTTTAGAACTCTTACTGAATTCTCAATACTGTTCCACACACCGTCAAGTTGCGAAAGAAACTCTCTTCCTTCCAATGTTAGGGCATAATACTTTCTTGGTGGACCTTGTGTTGACTCTCGCCATTCATAACAAAGCAGACCATCTTTTTTTAGCCTTGTCAACAGTGGGTAGAGAGTCCCCTCAACAACTATCAATTCAGCTTCTTTAAGACGCGAAATAATGTCGCTTGAGTAGCATGCTTCCTTGCGCAACAGAAGCATGACACAATACTCAAGCATCCCTTTCCTCATCTGTGATTTTGCATTATCTACGTTCATAGAATCAAAATTTAATTTTCACACCGCAAAATTAATAAAAATTATAGTACCATGCAATACATAGTACTATAATTTTTTATAATATCAATAATTATCTTTATAATTAGCCAGTGAAACTAATTGATCGTGTACTTTTCTCCTCTGTATAACTTATTATTATTCAATGACAAGCTTATCATAATTGAGTTAAAAAATAAAAAATGGATCAGACTGATTTGTCCGATCCATTACATATAGATTAAAGTAACTTAAAAAATTTACTTGATTACTTTAAGATTAGAATGACTTACATTGCCCCCTGAAGAAGAATTCTTATTCAGTGAGTCTGCCTTACCGGAAAGTTTTACCTTTGCACCACTTGCAGCAGTAGCCTTTATTGTGCCGCCGTCAATTTTTGAAAGATTAATCGACGCTGCACTCGAGGCTTGTGCAAAAATTACTTTTGATTGTAGAGCTTTGATTGCGATTGAAGAAGCACTTGATGCGTTTGCATCTAAATTTCCAGTCATATTCCCAACACTGAAAGAAGATGCGCTTGAAGTCTCGATATCGAGATCTCCGATAAGATTACCAATATAAGTTGACGCAGAACTTGACAAATCGGCCTCACACTCATTGCAGGAGATGTTGACGGCCTCAAATGAAGCAGCGCTGCTCAGATCTATCTCGAAATTACCGTTAACTTTCAGATTGCCTTCTATATTTAAGCGTGCTGCAGAAGACAAATCAATCTCATTCAACTGAGGGCTGGACACCTTAATAATAGAGGGGCCATTGATTTTAGTATTAAGACCACCGCCAACATTAGAGTAATATGCCTTAAGCGTCTTGTTCTTTACTTCCACTCTCAGATATTTTTCAGCCGACGGGGTAGTGGCTATGTCAGCAACTCCCTTATTTGGTCCCTGGACAAATATCACCTTAATGCCCTGAGAAGCCTCAATTTCGCTGAAATCTGCAATTTTTACAGTTTTTTTCACTGTCGCTTCCTCATCGTTACCTTCTAAAGAAACGTTAGGCGCGGAGACACTGGTAAATGAGCAACTTGACAAAAATATACTTGTCAATATTGCAAATCCGGTCGTTAATGACGAAATATTCATAATCATCTGTTTTTAGTTCTTATATACTGAAGACGTTTTAATTCGCAAAATGTGACATAAATCATCATTTTTTTTCAACATCATTATTGACTGTGTGAAGAGAGGTACATTGCATACATCTCTTTGAGCTGTTCGGGCGTAACATTTAGCAATGATATACGAGAAAAGAACAAATCACTCTCTTCACCAAGAAGAACTTCAAGTCTCATTTTCTTTATTATTTCAGGAGCTTCTTCTGCAACGAAAAAGCCAAGTCCACGTTTATTAAATATCACACCCTGACGCTCAAGAGTCTCAAATGCACGTGCGGCCGTGGCGGGATTCACCTGCTGTGAGACAGCATATTCCCTTACACTTGGGATTCTGCCGAGCACCTGATATTCCCCCGTCAGTACACGGTCGCATATTTGGTCGGCAAGACGGATGTATATAGGTCGGTTATCACTTTGTATCATATATTATCATTTCTTCATGAATCTTTGTACAATCTGAGTGCTTCTAAACCTAAGCCAGGCACATATCCAGCAGGCTGCTATCAGAATAATCTCAACAATGATGCCACACCAGAACAAACTTTCAGGTTTTTGATTTTGCATAAATTCATTAAAAGCCAGCCAATCTATGTGCAACATACTCACCACCACCATCAATAATCCGAATATCCATTGAATTACAGTCAGCACTATCCAGGTCTTCACCCACGACAGTTTTGGCCACAGAGCACTTCCCAAAGAGAACAAAGCATTTTGGAATAACATGAACAATCCTATTATCGCCACAATATATGGGCCATATTCCTTTGAAAGGAAATCATCGCATTGCTCCAACATAAAGCTGCCGCCGCCGAAAGAGAACTGTCCTATCAAAAAACCGATGAAAACGCCGAGCAATGAGAGGAGAGTGCCGCATCCCAGATAGACAAACATACGCATTACAAATTTCTCCGACATTGATGCCGGAATCATCAATGCTGAGATCCTATGCTTCTTGTCGCTAAGATTGCTGAAAGTCTGAGACCCCTTGATAGTCAGGAACAATGCAAAAAGGAAAAGAGACATAAAGAAGAGCATGGCACTATAGTTGCTTTTTATCATGGGGATAGCGTCAGGCATCATGCCGGCCACACCTCTGATATTCCTCATTTGGGCCACAGCATTGAAACTTATTATTCCTGCAAGCGCCACGTAGCAACCGATTATTGCTATCGCATACTTGACATAGTTACTTTTATTTAAAATGAAATCGGTCTTAGCAAGTTCCCAAAATCTTGAGCAGGAAAAAGACTGATCGCCTGTTTGTTCAATTTTTTCCATAATTGTTATTTTAGGTTAGATTGTTTCTTTGAATAAGTATAGTTGAAGAGACCTTCAAGATTCACCTCTGTCTCCGGCTCATCGGGTGTACGCATCTTCATGTAGGCATACCCACCCATGATATTTTCACTCCACAGTATTCCATTTTCCGGAAGAACAGGAGCAAGACCGAACACATAATTATGCTGCAAGGTCTCGATAGATTCATCGAGAAGAATACCATTGTTGTCCATGATCGTCACATGATCAAGAAGTTGGTCAAGATCCCTCACTTGATGGGTTGAGATGATGATGGTGCGGTTGTCGTCCATTGTCTTGATTACTGCCTTGCGGAATTCACCTTTGCCCGGAATGTCAAGGCCATTAGTCGGTTCATCCATTAGAAGAACAGGAGTGTGGCAAGCAAGTGCAAATGCAAGAAATGCCTTTTTTTTCTGACCCATCGATAGTGATCCCAAATGAATGTCAGGAGTAAGATTAAAATGCATCAGTGCATCTTCCATAGATTCCTGTGAGAAATTGGGATAGAAAGGTGAATAAGCCTTTACAAATGATGAGAGAGAAACGGCCGGAACGTCGATCTCTTCAGGAACGAGAAAGATTTGACTTAGGAATTCTGGTGTCCTGTTCCATGGATTGAACCCGTTGACGTCTATTTCTCCCGACAGGGGTTTAAGAAGTCCTGACATGAGATAAAGCAGGGTACTCTTTCCAGCTCCATTAGCTCCAAGAAGACCAACTATCTTTCCTGATGCCAGATGCATACTGAAGTCCGATATCGAAAGCTGTGAGCTTCCTACATAACGGTAAGATACATTTTTTAATGAAATCATCTTTTTTTATCTTTAATTAATAACATTCAACATTACTGTAATTGTGTATTAGTGTAGTAATACACCGCAAAATTACAATAAATATTTATATCCACCAAATTTTTCTGAAAAAATTTTCTAAAATATATGGATTTTATTAATTTTGTATTGATACATAAGATAAAAGAAAAAGATGAAAAGGATTGGAATAATGAGTGATACGCATGGGTGCTGGGACTACAGATATGCTATTCATTTCAAGGATTGCGATGAGATATGGCACGCAGGTGATATAGGAGACTATTCCATTATAGAGCGTTTGCAGGAAATAGTTCCGAGAGTCAGGGCTGTCAGTGGCAACATCGATCATGGTATGGTCAGACGTAAATGTCGTGAGCTTGAGATTTTTGAGATTGAGAATGTAAGGGTACTTCTTACCCATATTGGAGGATACCCGGGAAAATGGAACAAGGGAATGAAACAGCTTTTGAAGGAAAATGGCATACAATTGATGGTGGATGGACATTCCCATATACTAAAGGTGATTTACGATAAGGAACTTGAATTGCTCCACATAAACCCGGGAGCTGCAGGGATGTTTGGTTGGCACAGTGTCAGGACTCTTGTTAAACTCACGATAGATGGAGAAGACATGCGCGATTGCGAGGTGATTGAACTCTCTGCGGCAAAAAATGAATAATACCTATTTCTAAGTATTGACACAAAACGAGTATTTTTGTAATTTTGCAATTATTTAGACCAATTCTATATAAAAAAGATGAGATTAGTCGACCTGCTGCCGGGGGAGACCGGCGTCATTACAAAAATACTCGGGCATGGAGCTTTCCGCAAGCGAGTGATGGAGATGGGCTTCGTGAGAGGAAGGGAAGTGACATGCATGCTGAATGCACCGCTTCAAGATCCTATCAAGTATGCACTTATGGACTATGAAGTGTCTTTAAGGCGAAACGAGGCTTCTATGATTGAAGTCATGCCACTTCAAGATTGGCATGACCATGAGCAAGATGCCGACAAAGCCGACAAAAAGGCAACGGCCATGCATGATGAGGATGCATCTCATGCAGTCAGACACGACAAGATTATCAATGTCGCTTTACTCGGCAATCCGAACTGCGGAAAAACTTCTCTTTTCAATATTGTAAGCGGCGCCAACGAGCACGTAGGTAATTATGCCGGAGTCACGGTCGATGCAAAGTCCGGACACCTTAATTATAAGGGATACCGCATAAATGTTGTGGACCTTCCTGGTACATATTCACTATCAGCCTACAGTCCGGAAGAGCAATATGTGGTTCGATATCTGCGTGAGGAGACTCCCGATGTGATGATCAATGTGATTGTTGCCTCTAATCTTGAACGAAACCTGTATATGACGACTGAACTCATCGACATGAACAGGCCTATGGTGATAGCCCTCAACATGTATGATGAGCTTGAACGTTCCGGAGCTAACTTGCACTATAATGAATTAGGAGCCATGCTTGGCGTCCCGATTATTCCAACTGTGGCTTCGACAGGAAGGGGTGTGCATGCCCTGCTTGATGCAGTCATTTCCGTCTATGAGATGAAACATCCCGACACCCGGCATATTCATGTTAAAATGAGACCGGAGATAGAGGCGGGAGTAGACGTGCTGCGAAATGACCTTAAGACGGATGGCAACGTTGCCCCTCACTTCGCTACAAGATATCTCGCAATTAAACTTCTTGAGGGAGATCCGGAAGCGGAAAATCTCATAAAAGAGTCAAATAACTATGAAAAGATAATTGAAGACCGCGATAGGGCAGCGACCGTAATCAAACAAGAACTTAACGAAGATGTCCAGACTGCCATTGCGGCAAACAAATATGGATTTATTCAAGGTGCTCTTGCCGAGACTCTCGAAGGCGATCTGGCACATGAGGAAAAGACAACCAAGATTATCGATGCCCTTGTCACCAACAAGCTTTTCGGCTTCCCTATCTTCCTGACAGCCATGTTTTTCATCTTCTGGTGCACCTTTGAATTAGGTTCTTATCCTATGGAATGGATTGAAAACCTTGTATCTTGGATTTCAGGATTACTGTCCCGAGCTATGCCTGAAGGTCCTCTGCGCGACCTGCTTCTTGATGGTATTATTGGAGGTGTCGGGGGTGTTATAGTATTCCTTCCCAATATACTGATACTATACTTCTTCATCTCATTCATGGAGGATTCAGGCTATATGGCAAGAGTGGCATTCATCATGGACAAGCTGATGCACAAGATGGGACTGCACGGCAAGAGCTTCATCCCGCTTGTGACCGGATTTGGATGTAATGTCCCTGCTGTTATGTCAACGCGTATAATAGAAAGCAGTTCAAGTCGACTCATTACAATTCTTATTCTTCCGTTCATGTCCTGCTCTGCAAGACTTCCGATCTATATTCTTCTCGCAGGTGCATTTTTCCCGGCTCATGGAGCACTGGCATTTTTCTCGCTCTATCTGCTTGGTATCATCGTTGCCATAGTGACGGCCAAGTTGCTGAGAAAATTCTGGTTTAAGGCAGATGAGACACCATTCGTTATGGAACTACCTCCATATCGTGTGCCTTCTTCAAAATCGGTATTTAGAAGCATGTGGTCGAAAGCAAAACAATATCTTCAGAAGATGGGTGGCCTGATCCTTGTAGCATCCATAATAATCTGGGCATTGTCTTATTTCCCGCGATATAAGTATGAGCAGGTGCCGGAATCTTACGTGGCGGTCGCAATGTCCGGAATAGACAATTCCATCATTGAGGATGCTTCCGATGAAGAAATTCAGGAAATAATACTGAACTCCTATCAGCAGGAACATTCTGTTTTAGGAAATATCGGGAAGTTCTGTGAACCGGTTGTACGTCCCATGGAACTTGGATGGCAGTCTTGTGTTTCGCTAATAGCGGGTATGGCAGCCAAGGAAGTGGTGGTTTCCACAATGGGAGTGCTCTATGTCGGCGACGACGATGCCGCCGCTCTCAGCCAAAGGCTCAAGACTCCCTCGCCCATCACCGGAAAGGCTCCTTTCACAACAGCATCTGCCATAGCATTCCTTGTGTTTGTGCTGCTTTATTTTCCATGTGTGGCTACTTTGGCGGCGATCGTGAGGGAAACAGGCAACTGGAAATATGGCCTTTTCTCCCTCTGTTATAACACAGTGCTTGCATGGGTGCTCTCACTTATAGCTTTCAACATAGCAAATCTGTTCTGAATCAACATTAGAGTCTGTTGATCTCATCTGTGCGAACACTCTTGCCCGAGTATGTCTTCTTTGCGGATCTAAACTGATAGCGCACCGATAGGGAAATAGATTGAGACGCACCTTTGCGGACATCCAAGTAAGTCACGTTATTGGTACGGGTCGTGATTTTATATCGCCATGTACCGAAGATATCGTTTGCAGACAAATTAAAGTTCCATTTACCAAGGTTTTTACTAATGGTCAGGGCACTTTGCCATGTCGCTCCGCAATACTGTGTCTCAATATTTCCATTTCCTCTCACGAAAAAAGAAAGATAAGCATAAAACGATCTTGGAAGGTCGAAGCGGTTATTAAGGTAAAGTTGGTAGAGTGGAGTTTTGTAAGATTGCTGTGGCTCACCAAATTTCAGATCTTGAAGCACCAGAACACCTTGCAATGTTGGATGCCATTTCTTAACATCAAAACGTTGCATGCCAACAATCTGAAGCATGTTGTACGAAGGTAGGTTTATTGTCTCTGTCACGGTAGCATTTATCTCCGGATAAAACTTGCAAGAAATACCAATCTTGCGGTCATAATGGATTGCTTCAGCCTGAAGCATGGATTTACGATATGATATTTCGAGGCGTAAAGTCTTTGCCTTCATTTTCACAAGTGTTGGATTGCCTGTATCCCAATGTGTTGGAGTCACATAACTATAGTTGTTGGAGAGGCTTGAATAGGAAGGACGGTAAACAGTCTGGCGATATGATAGGCTGAGTGTCATAGGAGACCTAAACTGTACTCCTATCTCAGGTAGCAAATCCACATAAGATTTTGAAAGGGACTTTTCATAAATACCGTTTCTGACATAGTTTGTCCGCGTTCCGTCATATCTTATACCGCCATAGATCTGTATTTTTTCTGACAATTTCCAGTCAAACGTCAAAAAGGTGGAATAAAGATTCTGTGTTACATCATCAGTGGCAGGTCTTAGTATTGGGGCTACCTCACCGACTGCATGGCTTGAGAAGTTCTGACGATGTTCGGTGTAAGTGTAGTCACCTCCTGCAGTTGCAGTAACCTTACCAATAGTTTTCTCCAACTCGACCTTAGTGGCAAACATATCAGACCGGACATCACCTGTGTTTTTTATTTGGGTTGTAGTCTGCAGTTCTTCTGCAAAATCTGCTGAGTTACTTCCGCTATGAATATAATCCATATCTATTCTCAGGTTTACTGACTTTGGCAAGTCGAGTTGAAGGAATGAGTTAAGGTAATGTTTATGAATCTTAGATAGGGTTCTGTTGGTTGAGGTTATTTCCTCTGTAGGGAGCATGTTTGTCAATGTAAGGCTATTGCTATCGAATAGCATGGATGGAGTGTGTGAGAACGTATATTTCATTCCTACTGAATGTTTTCGGAAATCATAGACTATGCCCAAGTCTGCAGTCAGTGACCGTGTACGGTTATTAACGTTCATGTATGTGTCGCTATATCCAATATCTTGTATAGTTTCGGAGTAATGACGCTCCTGTTTAAACCGACTTTCATCAATTGTAATATCACCAAATGCATATAACCCATTTTCCATGCGATAGCCAAGTCCTCCGTTAGTTGACTCAGACATTTTATCAGAAACAGTCATGTTAGCTGCAATGGTTGCATTTAGCCCCTCCGTTCTTTTCTTAGTCTTGATTAGAATCACCGATGTAACTTCAGGTCCATATTTAGATGATGGATTGGTAATGATCTCTACACTATCGAGATCTTTGGAAGTAAGCAGTTCAAGCTCGTTCTTGTCCCGCACCTGATGTCCGTTGATGTAGATCACCGGTGTTCCCTTACCAATAACAGATATTCCATTGTCAGAAGCATCGATCATTGGCATCTGTTTTATGGCGTCGATTGCGCTTCCAATGTCTCCGAGTGGATTGCCGGACATAGAGATCTTAATTCCTCTCGCTGTCGAAGTGGTGAATTGCCTTACTGCCGATATTTCTATTTCGTCAAGTTGTGTAATGGCGATCGAGTCTGTTTGTGCGTATGTGGCGATCGCTACCATCATACAGATTGAATACAAATATATCCGTTTCATTTTACAGTAATTTTAAATCGCTGCAAAATTAGGGACTATAAGTAGCAATATAATGGTCAAAAGCGTGACAATTTTTGTGTGTCACGCTTTTGTCACATTTATTTACAGAAAAATAGCTCAAATAAAGAGGATGGTAGCTTCTGCCTGATACGACTTTTCCGCTTTCGCATTGCATCATCGCTCGAATGCATCACAGCTCCGGTCACATCCTTATTGAGACCAATGTAGCTGCATACACATAGCCAGGCGTCATCTTGAGTTACATTCTTTTCTACATTGCGCAGATTTGCGCATACTTCGGCAAACGTACCTGTAACAGATTCGCTCAGAGCTTTCAGTTTCTCCTTAGGAATGTCGTCAGGATTTGTGGTCATGTTGAGGACATTGACCAGATCAGACTGAGGGAGTGTGAAGAAGAACTCTTTGGTCAGTCGGAATTTCTCCACTATTGGACTCAGGGTATCAGCCTCGTGAGTTTCCGATTCCAGTTTCTCAAGTTCTACAAGTCGTGAGTTCAACTGCGAGATTTTTTCTATCAGCTTCAACTGTCGGCTCTTCATTGCCTTGCTTCTGGAAAGGAAAATGATAATACAAATCATAAACACAAGCGCAGTGCCCCCCACCAGCCACATCAAGCGTTGCTTTTCCTCTTCTTTTGCCATACGCTTGGTGTAGTTGTTCTCCGTATTGGTTATTTTTTCAGAGGTCTTTATGCTATTGATGGAATCTTGATAAATGGAAAGGGAATCCCTGTACGCGAGGGCTTCGTCCAGACTTCCTGCCTTACGTGCTGACCAATATAGCAATTGATAGAGGTTGCTTTTTCCATCACAGCTCAGTCCATCTCTCGGAATTGAGTCCAGCACTTTAATCGCCTCAGGATATCTCTCCTGACGCTCATATAGCTGCGCCCTTTCTATCTGAAGGTCTATCTTATTGTCATCGTCAAGCATGGGATTCACTGCTATACTGTCAAGAATTTCTTCTGCTTCTGCAAGCTCATCTTTCAAAATACTTATTTTTGCCAGAAAAATTCTGGAGCGGATAGCCATCTGGTGCTGGTCAAATATGTCACTTAAGTCTCGGCATTCCCTCAGAAACATATCTACGGAATCTACATCTTCAATTGTCAATACCTGATTCCAAAGAAGTGTAGGCAACCATTGCAGGCTATCTGCTTCTCTTGCAGCCTCAATGGCTTTTTTGCAATACTCCTTGGAGTCTCCTTTTTTATAGACATAGTAATAAGGCCCCGACAGCCTCTGATAGAGCCTCATCCTCAATACAGGGGAGATATTGTCATCAAGATGAGATTGCGCATCAAGCAGCAATTCAAGAGCTTTCTCATTCTCTCCTTTATCTATCAGATCATTTGCCTCAGTCAAATCACTTTCGATTCTCCTTGAGGAACTATCACTGCAACCGGTAACACTGAGTACAACCGTTAGGATCATAACGGTTGATATAAATAAGTTTATACTCAGAGTCTTTAAATGAATCATATTTTTACTCTATACCCATTCTCAAAATCTACATGACAAAGAACGCTATAATATCATTATATGTGAAGTCTTTGAGAAAAGTCGATAACATAATATTATTTATCAAATTCAATAATCTTTAAGAATGCAAATATAACAAAGTTTTTTTCATCCACCAAATTTAGACCCTGTCTCATAAGATTTGAGAGGTCCCGGAGCTCATAAAATCTTTCTTAGTGGGGTTTATTCATACTTTATGAGCAAAATTTTACGTTATTAAAACATGACACGTAAAACTTTGCTCATTTTCTTTATAACCGGATCAATGTCAATACCGGCTTTTTCCCAATCTTTAAGTTTCAGCGGTAATTCGTTGAAAGTGCTTGAAGAGACTCCTGAAAAAACAACCGGGCTTGAAAAGATATATATTCTACATTCCTTGCAAGGAGTGTCAGCCTCATACACATCTCAATCAGGCAATCAGATAAAATGGTTGAAATATGGTAATCTTGGAGGAGGACATGCAGAGGAGATAACTTCCACCCAAAGTGGCAATATAAGTGCAATTGCAAGTATTGAAGGGGATAGAGGATACATCGTAATCGATGGTGAACGCCAATATTGTTTCTGGATAGTCGACTATAAGAATCATGAACTTAAGCTTCAATCAGCCAAAACAGCCGAAGATCTTGAATGCGGTGTGAGCCTGATTGATGTGTCGGGATCCGGTGAACCGATAAAGTATTTCACAATCAACGGAATGCAGAAGACACTGAACCAGGATATAACAATTGAATACACCACTCAGGAATGGTCGGAAAATACAAATCCTCCTAACTACCGTCAGATTGAGATTTCCAAAACTTTTGAAAGTCTTCAGCATCAATATCGACTCTCTCCCCCTAATTTTTGTGCCTCAACCTTCCGTATTTCAGGCGACAAGTTCCTTAAGGCATGGAATATGGAGACTTATGCAGAGACTCCGGTTATCCAACCTACATCTGTAGATGCCCAAACTTTTGCAACCCAAATGTCTTCTGCGACGGAAGACGATGCTCAATCACCGGCTACATCAAGCAATCAGATAGGAAGTGGAAAAGAAGATGGGTTAGGAGGATCCGCGCCATGCGACATATCCTTTCATGCGTATGTCACTGACGGTGTGATCCATAATGAGTGGCAACTGACACGAGATCCCAATTTCGAAGTTATAGATTATCGTTTCACAACGCAAGATCTCGATTATACATTCCTTGATGAGGGAAGTCATTACTTAAGATATATAGGCAGCAACAGTGATGGTAGTTGTGAATATATAAGCGACATTTTCGAGGTTACAATAGGGGAGAGCCAGCTTCTTGTTCCTAATGCATTTTCTCCCAATGGTGATGGCGTCAACGATGAGTGGAAAGTGGCATACCGCTCACTGCTTTCATTCCAGTGTACAATTTTTGACAGACAAGGGCATCAAGTATGTCATCTCACATCTCCGGAGCAAGGATGGGACGGGAAGGTCGGTGGAAAGAGTGTCAGTTCAGGTGTTTTCTACTACGTAATAGAGGCCGTCGGCACAGATGGAAAGAAATATAATAAGAGCGGCGACATAAATATTGTGAAATATGTAGGTCGCACCGGGACAACACCTGTGCAATAATGGCATGGTTTTTGTTATAATAGGAGGTAAATACTTTTATATATGAACGATATCATCAAGGCTGAGGACCGCATAGAAGTATCTGGTGCGAGAGTCCACAACCTCAAGAATATAGACGTAACTATTCCTCATAACTCCCTCACCGTAATTACAGGATTGAGTGGATGCGGAAAATCATCGCTTGCTTTCGACACTATTTTTGCCGAAGGCCAGCGTCGTTATATCGAGACCTTTTCTGCCTATGCCCGTAACCTTCTCGGCAACATGGAGCGCCCTGATGTTGACAAGATAACGGGGCTTAACCCGGTGATCAGCATTGAACAAAAGACTACCAACAACAACCCAAGATCTACAATTGGAACTACGACGGAAATCTATGATTTCTTTCGTCTTCTTTTTGCTCGCCTCGGTGAACCACGCAGCTACATAAGTGGTAAGCCAATGGTCAAATATACAAAGGACAAGATTGTTGAAATGGTTAGCAAGACATTTGCAGACCATAAGATATATGTGCTTGCACCTCTCGTTAAGAACCGCAAGGGGCATTATAAAGAGCTTTTTGAAAACCTTCGGAAAAAAGGGTACCTCAATGTGAGGGTTGATGGCGAATTAAGGGAACTCACATTCGGAATGAAAACTGACCGCTATCGCAACCATGATATTGAGTTAGTGATTGACCGCCTTAAAGTTAGGGCAAATGAAACGGAACGACTATCCAAGGCCGTTGATGAAGCCCTAAAGCAAGGTGACAAGCAGATGATGGTTATTGATATGGAAACAGGGATGCTGCATCACTTTTCCTTATTGCTTATGGATTCTGAGAACGGTCTCTCTTATCCGGAACCTGCACCGCATAACTTCTCTTTCAATTCGCCTCAGGGTGCATGCCGCCGTTGCAAAGGTATCGGAGAAGTGAATATTGTGGATGAAGATAAAATCATACCTGACAGAAACAAATCGATTTATGACGGTGGAATTATTCCTCTTGGGAAATACAAGAGCAGCCTTGTCTTTATGCAGATTGAGGCTATTTGCAAGATGCATGGTGCGTCATTGAAAACTCCCATTAAGGATCTTCCGGCAGAAGCCCTTGATGATATCCTCAATGGCACAGACTCTCGTCTTGTGCTTGCCAATGCTACAATGCAGACTTACTCTTACGAGTCTAATTATGAAGGACTTGTAAAATATATCGAGGCCCAACAGTCAGATGATTTTGGAAGTGAAGCTAAGAAATGGAGTGAGCAATTCTATACCCGGACTGTATGTCCGGAATGTGGAGGACAGCGCCTCAACAAGATCTCATTACATTATTTCATCGACGGAAAGAACATAGCAGACGTAGCTAATATGGATATAAATGAGCTCTACGAATGGACTAAGGGTCTTGAAGACCGTGTGGATAGTCAGCGTAAGCTTGTGGCGATAGAAATAATGAAGGAGATCCGTTCACGGCTCAAATTCCTGCTGGATGTCGGTCTTGACTATCTGTCTCTAAATCGTCCGAGTTATTCTCTGTCAGGAGGGGAGAGCCAACGCATCAGATTGGCAACTCAGATTGGCAGCCAACTGGTAAATGTTCTTTATATTCTTGATGAACCCTCCATTGGTCTTCATCAGCGCGATAATGAACGTCTCATCAACAGCCTTAAGCAATTGCGCGATAATGGCAATTCAATCATTGTGGTGGAACACGACAAGGATATCATGACTCAAGCGGATTATATAGTGGATATAGGACCCGGTGCCGGACGAAAAGGTGGTAATGTTGTTTTCCAGGGAACACCGGCAGAGATGGTAAAAACCCACACTCTCACCGCTACATATCTCAACGGAGAAAATAGTATTGAGATACCAAAGAAAAGAAGAAAGGGAAGCGGCAAGTCGCTTACAATCAAAGGGGCGACAGGACATAACCTTAAGGATGTGGATGTTGAGTTCCCTCTCGGTAAGTTCATTTGTGTCACCGGTGTCTCAGGCTCCGGAAAATCCAGTCTTGTAAACGGTACTCTGCAACCTATTCTTAGCCGGAAGTTTTATAGATCGAACACGCAGCCACTCCCGTATAAAGAAATCCTGGGAATCGAGAATGTTGATAAGGTTGTTACAGTAGACCAGTCACCACTCGGACGATCTCCGAGGTCAAATCCAGCTACTTATACCGGTGTCTTCACCGACATCCGGAAACTATTCATGGAGTTGCCCGAATCTAAGATAAGGGGATATAAACCCGGTCGTTTCTCCTTTAATGTGAGCGGTGGACGCTGTGAAACTTGCAAAGGAAATGGCTATCGAACCATTGAGATGAATTTCCTTCCCGATGTGCTCGTACCTTGCGAGGAATGTCATGGCAAGAGATACAACCGTGAAACACTTGAAGTTCGCTATAAAGGTAAGTCTATTGCCGACGTACTTGAGATGACCGTCAATCAGGCAGTGGAGTTCTTTGAAAATGTACCTTCCATACTAAAGAAAATAAAAGTACTTCAGGAAATAGGGCTGGGATATATCAAGCTGGGACAACCTTCAAGTACACTCAGTGGTGGTGAAAATCAGAGAGTGAAGCTCGCAACAGAGCTTGCCAAGAAAGACACGGGGCGCACTCTCTTTATTCTTGATGAGCCTACTACCGGTCTTCATTTTCAGGATATAAAGGTGTTGTTGGGTGTCATTAATAAACTTGTTGACAAGGGCAACACTATGGTAGTGATCGAACATAACCTCGACGTGATTAAGTCTGCCGATTGGCTGATTGAGATGGGACCGGAAGGTGGAAAGGCAGGGGGACAAATGGTTGCCTGCGGCACACCTGAGAAACTATCCCGACTCGACACCCCGACAGCACGTTTCCTGAAAGATGAGTTGAATTAATCAACTAAGACCCCGTCTCATAAGATTTTAGAGGCCCCGGGGCTCTTAAAATCTTTATGAGACGGGGTCTAAGGATATCATAGGAATATTGTCGTGGTCCCATTCCGTTATTAGCTTCAATCCTTATGATAATAGTTATTTGTATTATTTATTTATCATTTTGACTATTACGTTTAAAGGACACCTCTTTGTATCCACCTAATAAAAACACATTCTTATCTTCAGGAGCAAAATCAGCATAGTCGTCATTCACCCATGACTGTTTTATTTGTAATTCATTTTTTGAGAGCTTGACAACCTCATAGCTTGCAAACGTATCATGGATTATTTCTCTATCCGATATTTTTAAGTTTCCTGAGATCAAAATAGAGTTATTCTCCTCCGAAATAGTGTAATCATACATTGATGTGTGATCTCCTGCAAATGCGTCACAACTATAGATAATGAGTTCACCTTTGGAGTTGAATGACCATGTTACAAAACCTTCAGTCTGAAGTCCTTCGGGATATTTAACAGTCCACGTTCCTAAAATGTTGGCAAACGCGATTGGTTCGTTTTCATTGCTACAGCTTGGCATAAAAAGGCATGCGATGAATAGAAAGTCAACAATTAGTTTTTTCATTATGTAGTATTATTTTTATTTGTTACTTATAGATTACTCTATATAGATATCACAATGATGAAAATACTGCATGTAACAGTTAAAAATAATAATCTATATCGTTAACAACCGAATTACTATGATTAAAGGATGTATCCCTATTTCAAGATTGCTGAAGAAGCACCTGACTGTTCGCCAACCTCATTGCCACGTTGAACTTTCTTGCCATATCCAAACGTATAGGTTGCTGTAAAATTAATACGGGGATGGGCAGTCGTGCCAATTATAGTCTGTATTTCTTCATAGTAAGGAGAAACAGTTACGTTTGTTGCACTGTCCCATCCTCTGTTGAAGATATTGGCAGCCATGACACGTAAATTCCAGTTGGCGTTTGCCCAGCCAGCCGTGATGCTGTAGAAATTTCTTTCTTGGTTCATTCGTGGTTCCGCAACATACAAACTTTTCTCCTTACTCTTATAATAGCATTGAAAATAAAAACTATTGAGATAATAAGTTGCTTGCGCTATTACGTTAAACGAATTGCAACTCTTACTAAAGATTCCTGTTGATTTGAAAAATGACTGACTGGGGTTTACATAAAACTGTAGCTTTCCGTCAAGTAGTTTCCAATTGACGGATAATCCGATCTCTCCATTCAGATAATTTCCATTGTTGATGTATGAACGCAACAAAGCATTTCCATTATCATAAGGTGAATAGGTGAGTATTTGCCTGTTGAACATGCCGAAGTACTTTCCAAAAGCACTTATTCCAAGATTATTTGATGGCATCCAGGTGTAAGCAAGATTAGTGGAGATGTGTCTGCAATTCTGCAACAATGGATTGCCGGTGATATACATCAATTCGTTTTCCTGAAGAATATCAGAAGACTTTAGGGAAATTCCCGGAGAGTCTGCCGCATATTGGAAATATGCTGAAAAACTATTTTTCTGATCATGCAAATATCTGACAAAGATATGTGTGAATGGATACATGTCTTTGTTTTTATGTCCATTAATATTGCTGCTTTCCCATCCTATTCCGGCATCAAGACTTACATATATTTTTTGATATTGTAAATTATACCCAACCAATACTCCTGCAAAAGCATTGTGAAATTTGTCGTTATAGCCGTTGTCTCCTGTGTATTTCAATCGGTTTATATTGTCTCCTCCATTACCACCAATCAATAGAGAATGTTTTTTTCCAAAACTCTTTCTCAGATACAGATTAAAACGGTAGTTACAGGCATCCTCTTTGGCATGACGGTAAATTTCAGGCTTACCTGAAACAGAATAATATGTGTAATCATTTCCATGAGTATAGTTAACAGATGGAGAGAAGTCCACTGAAAAATCTTTTGGAAGTGCAAAGAAATATGTTCCTGAATAAGCAAGTGTGTTCGATCTGCTTGGATTATTACTTATGAATTCACTATCCTTCACCGTAATTGGAGAATACTGTAACGCACCCGAATATTCATTAGTAGGTATTCCTGAATTAGAAAACCCGACAAGATTGCGTATCTGTATTTTTTCATTGCTATATGTTGCACGGAAAGTAACAGGATATTGATTTTGAATGAAATGAGAAGACTTATACGTTTCTTTGCGTCTCAACGAGAACATCTGTCCATCGTCATCTGTTAGATGGAAGATCCCTTCTGTGGTCTTGCCTATGTGGTGATTGTTCCAGTTGTTGGCTCCGGCGTAAATATCATACGACATTTTCTTGTATGTGAATTTTGAAAAGATATTAGTCCGGCTTGACAGACCGATAATGAAATTCTCATTAGCGGTTATTTTGGTATAACCTCCGTATTGATATTCCTGAATGATAAAATTAATAACTCTTTGAGCGCCATGGAATCGAGGATCGGTAGGAAATTCAAGGTATTCAACCCTTTTTACATCCGACATGCGTAAACCTTCCATCTCCTCGTTAGATGCGGCAAGAAAATTTATAAAAATTACAACTTCACCACCTACATTATCCGTGACCTTCTCAGAGACAGGATTTATCCTAATTTGAGGAATAGCCATCTGCTGAAGAAGATCTATTGCATTTTGAGAGGCGTTCTTCTGTCTGTTTGTTGGAATGTATACCGACTTGTCGGCATATAGGCTTGCATTTTGTGCTTTTACTGTTACTGTTTTAAGAGCAATAGGCAATTCCACCATCTGGATTTTTCCAACATTGAAGGTGTTGAATTTCTTGAATGTAGGGGCATAACCGATACAAGTGAGCTTACCAACCACCTCCTGCCGGTCGCATGGAATGGAGAAACGTCCCGACTCATCCGTTATACCGTATGTCAAGACTGTTGAGTCTTTTGGTTCAAGGATCATGACCGTAGCGGCTATGACGGGTTCATTGTCTGCTCCAACAGCCCGTCCTGTATAGACAAACCTACCATGCTGTAATGCCTCGACATAGAACCGATTCCCTTTCTGAATTACAGATACGGGGTTAAGCCCAACCACCTTGCGGAGTGCATCATATACATTGTCTGTGTTTATGTTGGCCGATGTGGTGTACGAGTCAAGCTCATTGTAGATAAAGTTCAGATTGAGCGTCGGATTCTCTTCTGCTATCCTGCTCAATGCCTCCGACAATCGGGCGGATCTAAAACTATAATTCAACGTCTCAGCGTTCATCACTGTAGCTAACAGCATTGCCGTTAGATAAAAAATTGCCTTCTTCATAATTATTCCACAGTTATGACCTTATCTTTGACCTTTATCTCAATGTGTTCAAAACTGTTTAGCTGATCCACGACCTCGCTCAGAGGCTGAGTCTTATCCCATTTGAAGTAGAGGCGCAGATTTTTTGAGTCCGAAGAATTGAATGATACTGTCACTCCGTAGAAAGAGGATATATCTTTTATTATCTGCTCGAATGTCTGATCTTTGAACACCTTTATTTCCTCGACCCCTGTTTTTTCCGTGGAATCTTCCTGCTCGCAAGCCTTTGATGAGGCCTTTTCCAATACAGTCGGCTGTTCTGTTATGGTATATGTCGAGCTGTCTGCCCTTCTTAGAGATTTCGTGATTCCTATGGTGGCCGCTACCACAGCAAACGACACTACGGCAGCAGCAACAGCAGCCGCGGCTTTCCGGTTTATGAAGAAGCCACTCCATGTGTCTTTTCTTTTACGGTGCTCGCTCGAAAATCTGTTCCATTCCGCATCAAGATCCGGATCAGATGTATCTGTGAGAAGATTGGCATATCTCGTCATAGCGTCATAAAGCTCACTCGTTTCAGGATCCTTGAGAAGCATGTCAAGCTCATCATCGGAGAATCGCTCCGGATACTCGACTGCCTCAAGAAGTCGGTCTGTGTTATCTTTCATGTCCTTTGATTTTTTGACGTAAAACATTCAGTGCATGACGCAGGTGCTTGTAGACAGCAACTTCGCTTATTTCGAGTTCATCTGCTATCTCACGATAAGAGAGCCGTGCAGTGAACCTCAGCCTGACAACCCTTTGACACTGTTCGGTGAGGCTGCTTTCAATCATGGTGTTAAGCAAGGCTACGGCATCATCGTTGTTGGATTCTTCATCCACGATGTCATTCACTTCATAAGAATACAGTTTTTGAAGGCGTTGACGTATGGATAAATCACGAATGTGGTTCAGGCACGCAAAACGCACTCCGTTTAACAGATAACCGGGCGTGACTGTTTCAGGTAAATCCGCTAACAAGGAGGCAAAGACATCGTGCACAATGTCGTGTGCAATATCCTCGTCATGGACCAACCTGTTGGCAAGAGTTAACATTGCCTTGAAGTTGTCTTTGAATAATTGTTCTATGTCGTTTACTGTCGTCATACAACAATATAAAACAAAACGGCAATATTTCCTAACCCCTCAGACAACTTTTTTTTCAAAAAATCTAATTTCAAAGCTTTAGTGAATTCAAAAAGGGCAGGATAGTATGTTCGGTTGTTTGGCGCATTTTCATTCGGTTGTTTGGCGCGATGTCAGAAATGATTGGTTGGAACTGAATCTGACCCGACATTGTTCTGGCCGTAAATGGCAACAGGCAGAATCCAAGACAGAGCGACAATAATCTTTTTCATGCTTAACAATTTTTCTGCAAAGCAAGTTAAAAAAATTAATCTAAAGTCAAAAAATTGTCTGACATTTATCTGACATTTTCTGACATTGCAGTAAATCAACCTTTTATGCGTAGTTCATAAGAATCTCCTCTATTGCAGACTATTTCAATATTAGTGTCAGCAAGGGCATCTTTTGTACGCTTTACTAAAGTATAGAGCGACTCATCTGCATTACTTTTGTTTCCCCAAAGGGCGTGGCACAATATTGCTTTATCAACTTTATTATCCGGTGCTTCCAAGAGCATACGGGTTAACTGTCGTTGCATAGGAGTGAGTTTAATCTTGTCGATACAAGGTTCAACTGTAATTGGCATGTAAGTTTCCGGAAGACCTATTTTATGTCTTCTTCTAATAAACATATAGGCTGTTGACAATATGGCCATAGAGAAAAGGATTCCTGGGTATGTCTGATCAGAAGCAGCAAAGACCGAAGCCATTGAACAGTCTGCAAACCCCTGTACCTGTATAGCGAGTCTGCCAGCACTGTTCTCCGGTACAAGCAAAATAGAATCTGAGGCTAATTTATTGTAAGAGATTCTCGGTGCTACGGTCTTATGGTCGACCACAGCAAGTGTGAAGTATGCTTTTTCTTTAAGTATGGAATTTTTAAAATTCAAGTCCGATGCTTGATATATAACCGGCTTGAGTGTTGTCTCGTGCATCTTCTGCAAAGCTGCAATAGTATCTTGACGTGTCCATAGATGGCTATTCTCATTTACGAAAGCCAACATTGTTTCGTTAAGATCCTCAGATATATTCTTTCTTGCATCAGAATAAGAATATATGCTTGACACTACCGATATTATCATCAGAGTCAAAGGAATTAATATACCGTACCGGAGAGTCCATTCATTGCTGTCTTTAGAAATTGATCCATCATTCATATTGACATTCTTATTGATATGTATTTTTTGCAAAAATAGTGAATCTCAATCAAAATAGCAAATATTAGGCAAATATAGAATCTTTTTTATGCGCATTCTTTTCATTTATCTGTCAAAAGACCATCATATATACATTATAATATAGAATTTTTTCAAAACTTAGATAATAAAATCATGCGAAATCATCTAAAAAATCGTAGGAATTAATCAGTTCCTACGATTTGCACAAATAATTATATGTAGAAATTTCAATAATCGGTCTCCCATGCTTTCCTTTGTCTGTCATATTTCGGCAAATTCGCCGGTGAACCATCGCTATTAATTTTTATCCCTTCAGCCGCCATAATGCTCTCAAGGTTATTGATATAATATTCATGGTCGGCGAGTATTTTACGGCGATCGCCCTTATTATATTCATTCTTTGAATATACATCAGGAACATCATGCGTTGTTCCACCAATTTCTTCAGCTTCAATCATAAAATCATTTCCACCATCTGCCTTGAGAATAAGTCCCGGAAGTCCACGCAATTTCCATGGACCATCCTGCAAAGGAACATCAGGGGAGAACCATACTTTCCATATTCTCCCGTGATAATCAGATTGGGCCATAATACATTCATATCCTAAAATATTTTTTGTTGAGTCTCCTTCAATTGACCACTCCATTTCCGAAACCGGTTCAGAATAACGCATAAGTTCTCCAGCCTTATAGTCATAGACATCAACAATACCAGTCTCCCGATTTTTTGAGACGTAAAGATATTCCTTTTTCTCCGGAACGAGTCCCAGTTTTCTACCATCCAATGTCACTGACCCATCCGGATGAACTACTGTCCACGCCTTCATCTGGATTTCCCTCAACTTTGCTTTACCCTCAGGAGTTGAGTTGCAAGAGTCACAATAAAGGCTTTCAGTATTGTAATAAAGAGATCTATGTGGATTGGTAACCAAAACCATACTATATGAATGAATGTTTCCGCTGTCTGTAGCACGGTTTGAAACATTGTACTTGATCGCTATGTTATCTTGAGCGTTTAATAAGATTGCCACGAAGCTGAAGATAGTCAGTATGATTTTATTTTTCATGCACTTCTTTATTTATGATATTAATTATATAACAATTATACTATGTTGTTTGCCAGATTATACAGAATGCAATCGTTTTTATTTCAAAATACCTGAAGAAGCTGAGCCGGAAACAGACGGTTCATTATCTGATTTTACTTTCTTGCCGAATCCAAATGTATAAGTAGCAACGAGTTGAACATACGCCCTGCTTGATCCATTTATTTTAACTTCCTTGGTATCATAGAATTTACTATGCATTATATATTTGTCACCACGCCAATTCCAGCGAGTGAAGTTTATGATATCACCACGGATATTCCAATGAGAATTTGACCATCCTATTGTGATATACCAGTCGCTTTTTCCATAAGCCCAAAGTCCATTCATGCATCCATCTGCACTTCCATTCTTAGAGGAATAAGTCAGTGTGAAATTCCAATTATTCAAGTAATATCTGGCACGTATATACCAATTAATAAAGGAATGGTTTGCATTATATGGTCTTCCATTATGATTGAGAAGATGACCAACGCGACCTGAAAAAACCAATGATCGGTCAAGAAATTTTGCAGAACCACTTATTCCATAGGTTCCTTGAGCAAAACTTCCCATAGGTTGCTTAATGGTTCTAAGTATGCCTGAAGAGGATGCTTCATAATCATATACATAACGGTCACCTACAATCCATGCCCATGCGAATGCACTCAAGTTGAAGTTGTTGTTGGGAATCCAGGTATATGTAAAATCAAAATCATAACTTTTGGATGGTACAAGTCCGGGATTTCCGGTGTATCGCATCAGAGGTGTGGCTTCAATGATTTTGTCACTCTTAAAACTTGGAGATGGAAGCCAGGATTCATAACTTGCCATAAGATTGAACGAATTATTCGTGTTAGGAGCATACTGAATTGATAAATTGGCTTTCGGTGTGGAGGGATGATCAATCAATTCGCCAAACTTCAGTCTATCCCAGTCCCATGCGAAAGTAGCGGAACTATAAAACTTTCCAAATGATATGTCGTAGGTGGCACCAATCTCAATTCGCGAAGATTTCGCTATATCCAAGGCTGTTGCCGAACCGGAATATCGGGTCTTATTTGACTCATAAGAGCCATTGGCTTCAATCAACAGATTGCCATATTTCCCAAAATTATGAACAAACTTCAGTTCTCCCGAAAATTTATTGGTATTGTCTTTTGCATAATTAAATATTGGGTTAAAGCCATATTCGGCATACATGCTGCTTTGATCCGTGTGAGAATAATTATATTTCGGATTGAATGTCAATGAATTATTATGAGGGATTTTGAAGAAGTAGTATCCTTCATAAGCTAAAAATTTTGTCCGCTGGTCAAATGATGATGAATAATCCGTAGTTGGATAATCTTCTGGTGTGTATGATACGATACCGTTTTGTTTATTATCCGGCATCCTGTCAATCTTTCCTTTAATCTGGGATTGCGCCTGGACATTGTCTGAATTATAGGTGGCCTTGAGTGTGGCAAAATACCAGTCTTGTTTTTTTACCGAAGATGTAGTGTTGGAAAAGCGAGTGAATTCCTTTATTTCTCCATCGGGTTGGGGCAACCTATACGTTTCAGTCAATTCAGAACCCATATTCTTGCGATTATAGGAAAATGTGGCGCCCATAATGTCATAAGTCATTTTGTTGCGCTGCAATCGAAGATTAGCATGGAGTTCTCCAACAGGATTGCTGATCAAATTTGTATGACCTAACGTTTTAAGATAACCACCGTATTCATATTTCTGCATCACGAAATTGATGACGTAAGGATTTCCCTGAAGCCGGGGATCTGAAGGGTTCTCATAATACTCAACTTTCTTGACATCACTTGTAAGCATAGCGTTAAGATCTGTATCAGTGGCAGGCAGATAGTCAATGAATATGGCTACAGGTTTTCCCGAATTCGTCATAACATTGCCGTTTGAAATCAACCCTAATTGTGGAATAGCAATATGCGACAGCAGATCAATCCCTGTCTGAGAGGCGTTCTTCTGGCGGTTTGAAGGAATGAAGACCGATTTATCGGCATAAAGGCTCGCATTCCGGGCCTCTACAGTCACGGATTTAAGAGCTACCGGCAATTCTACCATCCGGATTGTTCCGACATTAAATGTGTTGAACTTCCTGTATGTCGGGGCGTATCCGATGCATGTGAGTTTTCCAATGACTCCCTGACGGTCGCATGGAATAGAGAAGCGCCCGGCATCATCCGATATGCCGTAAGTCAGTACTGTTGAGTCCTTAGGCTCAAGGATCATGACTGTCGCGGCTATCACCGGCTCATTGTCTGCTCCGACAGCACGTCCTTTATAAACAAACCTGCCATGCTGCAATGCCTCAACATATATATCGTTGTTCTTTTGAATGACACTGATCGGGTTAAGTCCGACAATTTCCTTTATGGCAATATATGGATTGTCTGTATTTATATGCGCGGAAGTCTGATATTTTTCCAATTCCTTATATATGAAGGAAAGGTTCAGTTCCGGATGGTCTTCCCCGACAGTCATGAGTGCCTGCGATATTGGGGTGCTCGAAAAGGTATAGGAATATCTCCTGGCGTTGGCCGACATAAAGACAGCCATCACCATAACAACGGTAACAATGTGTCTCATAATCAGTCTACTATCAAGTTGTTTCCTTCTAATCTAATGTTGATTTGCTCAAAAGTATTAAGTTGATCAACCACTTCAGTGAGCGGCAACTCCGGATTAAACCGGAAATACAGATGAAGCCCCGAGGTCTCGGGAGAACGGAATTCAACCGAAGTTCCGTAGCATTTTGCCACCACTTCAAGAATTTCTCCAAGAGTCTCATCTTTATAAAGGACCGGTTCTGCGGGCAATGAAATGTCTGGGCTATTGATTGTATCGGTTTCCTTGACTTTGGTCCTATCGTTTACTGATTCAATTTTCTTGACAGCTACAGGAGCATTGCCATCCGATTGCTTGACAGCGACTGCCACTCCAAAGGCAACGGCTGCAAGGGAAGTGATTGAGATGATTACTATCGAGGCGGCTCTGTTCCCAAAGATATTAAGTCCGAACCTTGATATCCGGTGTCTGGCACATACTTTTTGCCACTCCTCGTCCACATCAAGGCTGGAAGTCTTTTTATTGATCTTTAGAGATGTAGCCGTCTTGCACAGCAGGGTATATAACTCTTTTGTTTCAGGATCGGATAGCAATTCCTCTATCTCCGCAGGAGTGTATTTGTCGGGATGCTCCACAAGGTCAAGCACTAAGTCATACTTATCCATGTTGATTCAGTTTTTTACGGATTAACACTAATGCCTGACGGACATATTTATAAACGGCATTTTCACTCATGTCCATTTTCTCGGCGACTTTTGCAAAGGTCAGCCCTTCGCAAAACCTGAGTTCCATAACCCTTCTGCATTGTGGAGTCAAATCCTCTTTGATTATCTCATAAATCCGGGCTATTGTCTCTTCATCAGGCCATTCCTCATCGTCATAATCCTCTACGTCCTTGAAATAGAGATTAATGATACGCCTTCTGATATCGGTGTTGCGTATTTGGGTCAGACACCTGTTTCTTACAGCAGTATAAAGATAACCCGTGGTCACCTCAACATCTGAAGATGACGACAGGAGGGTCACAAACACATCGTTGACGATGTCGCGCGCTGAATCATCGTCTTGAAGAAGCATCGAAGCTAATCGATGTAGATCCTTGTAATGCGTCTTGAAAAGCCGTTCTATGTTCTTTTTGTCCGTCATACATATATATGACTCATGACTTCCCTTTTACTAAACCTATTATCCTGTATTTTTTTTATTTTTTTGCGGAATCGCGGAGATGACGCATAAAAGCATCGAGTTTCGCTTCGGCCGGATTCTGTTGTGGCAACCAGAATCTCGCACCAATGAGAGCATCCGGAAGATATTGCTGCATAGCGAAGTGATTGTCGAAATCGTGAGCATATTTATAGTCATGTCCATAACCCATATCCTTCATCAAGGATGTGGGTGCATTGCGCAGGTGCAGGGGAACAGGCAGATCGCCGGTCTTTCTGACCATCTCAAGGGCATTGTCGATTGAAAGATAAGCGGAATTGCTTTTTGGTGAGGTGGCAAGATATATCGTGCATTCGGCAAGTATTATTCTCCCTTCGGGCCATCCGATCTTCTGCAATGCATCGAAAGTGGCATTGGCAAGCAGAAGGGCATTAGGATTTGCCAGTCCAATATCCTCAGCTGCAAGAATCACGAGACGACGGGCAATAAACTTTGGGTCTTCACCTCCGGCAACCATCCTTGCAAGCCAATAGATGGCAGCGTCCGGATCGCTACCTCTGACAGACTTGATGAAAGCAGATATAATATCATAATGCATCTCCCCATTTCGGTCGTAAGCAGCAGGATTCACCTGAAGACAGTTGGTCACAAATTCATCGTCGATCACAACCGGTTCTCCGTCCGGGACACTTTGCTCAATAAGATCAAGAATATTGAGAAGTTTCCTAGCATCACCACCGGCAAAACGGAACAGGGCTTTTGTTGACTTAACTTCCACCTCCAGCTTTGATATCACCTTGTCGATTGTCAAGGCCCGGTTGAGAAGCACCTTTAAATCTTCTTCCTCAAGTGATTTTAGAGTATAAACTTGAGCTCTGCTCAAAAGAGGACGAATCACTTCAAACGAAGGATTCTCTGTCGTAGCTCCTATGAGCGTGACAACACCTTTTTCCACAGCACCCAATAGGGAATCCTGCTGTGCTTTATTGAAACGGTGAATTTCATCTATGAACAGAATAGGACGAGCCTTGGCGAACACACTTGACGCCTCTCGAGTGCATCTGTCAATAACATCCCTGACATCTTTTACGCCGGATGTCACCGCACTTAACGTGAAAAACGGGGCATCTATTGTATTGGCTATTATGCGTGCCAAAGTTGTTTTTCCAACACCTGGCGGACCCCAAAGAATAAATGAGTTAACTTTACCGGACTCAATCATATTGCGTATGATGCCCCCGGGTCCGACAAGATGTTTCTGACCTATGTATTCGTCAAGAGTGTTTGGACGCAGACGTTCGGCAAGCGGTTCGAAATTATTCATTCACCTTATCCCCTTGATTTGAGTATCGCTTCGAGTTTATCTATATTGATGTCAGCAACTGAATTTACTACAATATCGCTGAATGGAGCTATGTCGGAAGCTTTCAGAGTGCCAGCAATGCCTATTACGAACGCTCCAGCTGCCTTGCCTGCTTTAACCCCTTGTAATGAGTCTTCAAAAACAGCGCATCTTTCCGGTTTCACACCGAGAGCATCAGCAGCCGCCAAATAACCCTCCGGATCCGGTTTTGAGCATTTAACTTCATCTCCGGTTATTATCACGTTAAATTTCTCCTTAAAACCTGGCATATCATTCCAAAGATGAGCCATCTTCATATCATTACTACTCGTCACCAGAGCAATCGGAATCTCCTTTGATATCAACAAATCAAGGAAATCTATTGCACCGGGTAGTGCTTCGTAAATCATCATTCCTTCAAGACGAATCAATTCTTGTGTGACTTTTTCCCTGACATCCTCCGGGAAATATCTCTCAAGAATGTCTTCAAGTGTTGTGCCCTTAATCTTATAAGCAAAATTTTCGACACCGGTAGGCCACTGACATTCTATTGCCTCCCAAATTTTTGTATAGATTCTCTCGCTGTCAACCAAGACACCATCAAGATCGAACAAGCATCCTATATCATTATTTCTCTTCATAATTATCTTTATATGTTACAAAATTAAGCAATTTTTATGAAGTGCCAAAAATATTTATTAACTTTGTAGTTAAAAACATTCTTATGCGGTTTTTAGTTCCCGCAGCCGAGTACAGAAAGGAATATGATAAAGGATATATCGCTTCGTGTGTCGCCCGAAATTGCAGCCAGGCATGAATTGCTTGAAAACAGAGTGTTCGGTAAAGCCGGATGCAAGGTAAACGACTGGAAAGTCGTGAGGCGTTCGATTGATGCACGTAAACGTGACATAGTTATTGATCTCACTGTAAGAATTGCTTCCGGCGAAGACAGTAATGTACCGACAGGCTATATGCCTGTGGTGTTTCCAAATGTGGCAGAATCCTCACAAAAAGTAATAATCGTTGGTTCCGGACCTGCCGGACTTTTTGCGGCCTTGCAATGCATAAAGCTCGGCATGAAACCAATAGTTCTCGAGCGTGGGAAAGATGTCGATGCCCGACGTCTTGATATTGCCACCCTTAATAGAGAGAAAAAAATTGACCCTGAATCGAACTATTGTTTCGGAGAGGGAGGTGCCGGAACATTTTCCGACGGCAAACTTTTTACAAGAAGTAAAAAACGTGGTAACCCGGCAGAAGTTCTTTCATTACTTGTGCAACATGGTGCCGATGAAAAGATTCTGATTGATTCACATCCTCACATAGGCAGCGACAGATTACCGGGAATAATGAAGAGTATCCGGCAAACAATCATCAACAGCGGGGGCGAGGTACTTTTCCAGTGCCGTGTTGATCGTATAATAATCGAAAATGGCACTGCTTCCGGAGTGGAAACATCAAGTGGAGAGATTTACAAGGGAGATGCGGTGATACTTGCTACCGGACATTCCGCCAGGGATGTCTACCGCAGCCTTGCCCGTGAAGGAGTAAAGATGGAAGCCAAAGGTCTTGCTGTAGGGGTGCGTCTTGAACATCCGCAAAAAACTATTGACCAAATTCAATATCATAATCCAGCCGGAAGGGGACGCTGGCTTCCTCCGGCAGAATATAATTTTGTAACCCAAGCCGACGGACGGGGAGTCTATAGTTTCTGTATGTGTCCGGGAGGCGTTGTGGTTCCTGCAGGAAGTGCACCAATGGAATTAGTTGTAAACGGTATGTCTGCATCTGCAAGAAGCAGCGTATGGGCTAATTCCGGGATGGTTGTGGAGCTTCGTCCTGGAGACTTTCCGGAGTATGCTGATAGAGGGCAGTTTGAGATGCTCGACTTTGTTGAAGATCTTGAAAAGAACTTTTATAAGGAATCTGACAATAGTATTGTAGCACCTGCACAAAGGATGAAAGATTTCGTTGAAGGAAAGAAGTCAAAAAACTTGCCTCCATCAAGCTATCTTCCTGGTCTATACGAGGCTCGTTTAGATAGTTTGCTTCCTCCATTTATATCGGATAGACTTAAGAAGGGATTCATTGATTTCGGTCGTAAGGCAAAAGGATTTCTTGACAACAACGCCATTCTGATCGGCCTTGAATCTCGCACTTCAAGTCCAGTCAGGATTCCTCGAGACAAGGAAACACTCTGCCATACTGAAATCAAAGGATTATATCCGGCTGGAGAAGGTGCTGGTTATGCCGGAGGTATAGTTTCTGCGGCAATAGATGGGATGCGTTGTGCCAGCCAGATTCATAAACTTTTAAACGACACTGAAAAATGAGCACAATATTGGCAATAGAAACCTCTGGGAAATACTGTAGCGTTGCACTGATAAAGGATGGTCTTGCAGAGTTCAGCAAGGAGGATGAAATTGAGATGAACCATGCTCGTGCAATCGCACCTTTTGTAGATGAATGCATGAAGGAAGCACGTCGCAGGGATTGGAAGATAGATGCTGTTGCAGTCAGTATGGGTCCGGGCAGCTATACCGGACTGAGAATTGGACTTTCAATGGCGAAGGGACTATGTTATTCACTGAATATCCCTCTGATTGGCATATCCACTCTGAAACTTATTGCTGTAAAAGCAATGTTCAGAAACATTGACTGGCAAGGAACTGAGATACTTGTTCCAATGATTGATGCCCGAAGGATGGAAGTTTATACTGCTGCATATAACTTCAGACTTGATGCAATGATCAATCCTACACCACTCATTCTTTCAGAAGACAGCTATAGTGAATTACCCTCCGATAAGGATATATATTTCATGGGCGATGGAGCTGATAAAGCTAAGGATATTCTGAAAGGGGAGCGGCGTCATTGGCTTGACAATATAAATCCAAAAGCTTATGATATGACGGCACTTGCTGAGAAGGCATATAGGGAGAATGATTTCTTAGATTTAGCCTACAGTGTTCCCGAATACCTCAAGGAGTATGAAGCAAAGAAAAGTGCAGTCAAAGGACTTGAATAATTTTAAACTATGCATATATTTAATTTATAATTATAAAGAATGGAAGATATAATCTACGACATAAATACAGAAACAATAGGAAACACTGAAGTCAACGCTGAAGTGCTTCACATGATTCCATACAATACCGGTATGGTGCCTATCATTCTTGCTGAATATGGCCGCAATATACAGAATCTTGTAGATTTCTGTGTTACAATTCCTGACCGTGAGGAACGTACAAGATGTGCTCATGCCATTGCAGACATTATGACTATCCTCTTTCCTGCTTTGAAGAAAGATCCTAACGATAGGAAAAAGATTTGGGACCATATCAATATCATGTCTCGTTTCAAACTTGACATAGATTTCCCCATGTCTGTCATTCAGGCTGAGGAAGCAAATCCAACACCAGACTCAATTCCTTACAGCAATTCACGCGATATACTTTTCCGCTACTACGGTAAACACATCCAGAACATGGTACGTACTGTTGCGGATATGGAAGATTCAGACGATCGTAGGAATATGATTGGCATGATTGCGAATCACATGAAGAAACTGATGCTTGCTCATAATAAAGAGGGTGTAAGTGATGCCAAGGTGCTTCGTGATCTTTGCTTCATGAGTGATGGTAAAATAGATCTTCTTCCGGGAGATATATTTCTTTACGATTACCAGGAAGTCCAAAACAACAACAAACTGAAACAGGGAAAGAAAAAAAATAAAATGTAAGATGAGCGAATTCATAGTAGAAGGTGGTTGCCGCCTACAAGGTTCTATTGAACCCCAAGGAGCGAAAAATGAGGCTCTCCAGGTGATTTGTGCTACGCTGCTCACCTCTGAGAAAGTGACAATATCTAATCTTCCCGATATTGCCGACGTTAACAATCTTATCGAACTTATGACTCGATTGGGAGTGAAGACATCATATCACGACAGACACACATGCGAGTTTCAGGCCGATAATGTCAATTTGGCATATTTGTACACTGATGAGTTCCTCAAGAAAGCTCAGTCTTTGCGTGGATCAGTGATGATAATAGGTCCACTGGTGGCTCGTTTTGGGAAAGCTGTACTTCCAAAGCCAGGAGGCGACAAGATTGGACGCCGAAGACTTGACACTCATCTCATAGGCCTCGAAAGACTTGGTGCCAAGTTTGACTATGACTCTATGCGAAGAGTATATAATATCACCGCCCCAAATGGACTTGAGGGACTGTACATGTTGCTTGACGAAGCCTCTGTGACGGGAACGGCCAACCTGGTGATGGCAGCTGTGCTTGCAAAGGGCAAAACCACCATCTACAATGCTGCATGTGAACCATACGTTCAGCAACTATGCCGTATGCTCGTAAGAATGGGGGCAAAAATTGATGGCATAGGCAGTAATCTTCTGACCATTACTGGCGTGGAAACTTTATGGGGAGCTAATCACAAATTGCTGCCTGATATGATAGAAGTTGGTAGTTTCATTGGAATTGCAGCCATGACCGGTAGCAACCTGACGCTCAAGAATGTTGGAGTTCGAGACCTCGGAATAATTCCGGATGCTTTTGCACGCTTGGGTATAGATCTTGTTGTCAAAGGAGACGACATAGTGATCGACCAAAAAGAAATATACGAGATCGAATCTTTCTTGGATGGCTCAATCATGACGATTGCAGATGCACCCTGGCCTGGTCTATCACCCGACCTTCTCAGTATATTTCTTGTTGCTGCTACCCAAGCTCGTGGAAGCGTTCTGATACATCAGAAAATGTTTGAAAGCCGACTATTTTTCGTTGATAAGCTCATCGACATGGGAGCAAAGATTATCCTTTGCGACCCGCACCGGGCTGCTGTGATTGGAAGTGGAAAGTTCAACTCTCTAAAAGCAGCAAGGATGGTAAGTCCGGATATCCGCGCAGGTATAGCGTTGCTCATGGCAGCCATGTCGGCGAAAGGAACAAGCCGAATTGAAAATATCGATCAGATTGATAGAGGTTATGAACGGATAGACGAGCGCTTAAATTCCCTGGGTGCAAAAATATTAAGAAACTGATGATAAAGGAAGATGATATAACAGCTGTAGGCAAACTCCTTAAGACACATGCATTAAAAGGGGAGCTCAATGTCATGCTCGACATTGATCCCGGTTATCTGGAGGAAGGTAATCCTGCAATAATAGATATTGATGGGATATATGTTCCATTTTATGCCGAAAGCATCCGCACTAAAGGTAGCTTCTCCTTTCTTGTTAAATTTGAAGGCATAGATACCGAAATAGAGGCTAAAAAGATTGTAAACAAGACCATATTTGCCCTTCGTGATCCTCTTAAGGATTTCATGCTGGAGAATTTCGACGAAGAGTATGCCCTTTACGACGACATTATTGGATGGTCGATCAAAGAAGCAGACGGGGAAGAGATAGGAAAGGTTATTGATATCGACACAAATACAGAAAATGAACTATTTATTGTGGAGACTCCAAACAGTAAAACTGTCTACATTCCTCTTACTGAAGATTTTATAGAGAGAATGGATGAGGAGTCCAAAACAATAATTATGAATCTTCCCGAAGGATTACTTGATTTAAACTGATAGAAAATGATAATCAAAAGATTGTGGCTATATATAGCATTGTTGGTGATACTGACGCAATTTAACTCAGCTGCTCAGGATAATCTTGAGGATCTAAGCTTTTCCGCTATGCTCAAGTCTGTTGACTTGTCAAAAGAGCCGAAGGCTGCCGATCTTATCAGAAAGTTTCAAGATCTCGAAGCGCGACAGAAGCTTATGAACGGCCCTCTTTCTCCTAAGCAAGGAGCGTGCAATATCGAAGCATTTCGAAAAAAGGAAATTATTCTAATAACTATTCCTGCAAACCTTCTTTTTGCCCCCAATTCATCTGAATTGTCGGAGAGTGCCTCTAAATATCTTAAACCTATAAAAAGATATATGAAAGATCCTGATATGTTTAGAGTTCTTCTTGTAATGCATACAGATAACACCGGTTCTGCAATGTATCGAGACAATATCACAGCCGATCGTGCAGATGCAGTGTTGAGCTGGTTTGACGACAACGGTTCAGATACTTCATATACTTTCTCCTATGCTCTGGGAGACGAATCTCCTCTCGTTCCAAACACATCATTTGAAAACAGAGAGAAAAACCGCCGTCTGGAGATATACCTGATGCCTGGAGAAAAAATGCTACAGGAAGCAAAAAAAGGAAAAATTGATTTCTAATGCCGATGAAACAACAGAATATCAAGACACCATATTATATAGTTTACGAGGACAAGATAGAGCAAAATCTTAGTCTTCTCAAGCAAGTTGAGAAAGAAGCCGACGTAAAAATAATAATGGCGTTCAAAGCAAATGCATTGTGGAAGACTTTTCCAATTGTACAGCGCTATTTCACTTCAAGCACAGCAAGTTCGCTCAATGAAATGAGACTGTCACTTGATTATCTCGGTGATGATGTGCATGTTTATTGCCCTGTCTACACCGATGAAACATTTCCAAAGTTTCTTGCCGGATGCTCACATATAACCTTCAATTCGCTTGCACAATATCACAAGTTCAAACCGCAGATTGATGAGTGGAATGCAGTTCACACTGATAGGCATGTCAGTCCGGGCTTGCGCGTCAACCCACATTGCAGCGTTATTGAGACCGACATATACAATCCATGTGTCCCCGGCTCAAGATTCGGGGAATCAGCATCAGCTCTTGCTGACAAACTTCCTGATGGTCTGGAAGGACTTCACTTTCATGCTCTATGTGAGTCTGACAGCCATGATCTTGCTAAGGTTCTTGATGCATTTCATCGTCAGTATGGTCATCACATGAGAGAAATCAAATGGTTGAATATGGGGGGAGGGCATTTAATGACAAGGAAAGGCTATGATATTGATTTTCTTGTTTCACTGATGAAAGAGGTGCACGAACGATATCCCGGTGTCGAGATAATTATGGAACCAGGTAGTGCCTTTATGTGGCAGACTGGAGATCTCATCACTGAAGTGCTTGATGTTGTTGAAGACGCAGGAATAAAGACAGCCATAATAGATGCATCATTCGCTTGCCACATGCCGGATTGCCTTGAGATGCCATACAAACCAATTATTGCCGAAGCACTTCCTGACAAAGATAATGAAGATTTGCGAACACATGACGGACATTTCGGTGATCAGGAAAGACATACATACAGGCTTGGGGGTAACTCTTGCCTTAGTGGTGATTATGTAGGTGATTGGGATTTTGCACAACCGTTGAAACCGGGCGACCGTCTGACTTTATGCGATATGAATCATT
The DNA here is from genome assembly GCA_964421525.1 of uncultured Sangeribacter sp. GTDB lineage: Bacteria > Bacteroidota > Bacteroidia > Bacteroidales > Muribaculaceae > Lepagella. The sequence continues at coordinate 48,475 of CAYQXG010000007.1, forward strand.
ATACAACGGTAAAGACTAACATGTTTAACGGTATTCAACATCCATCTATATGGCTCCAGCCAAAAGAAGGTAATCCTGTTCTTCTTAGAGAATTCACTTACGAAGACTATCGCGACCGTATGTCGTGATATGACAGGGTAGTCACGTTAACACTTTTAGATCCAATATTCAATTTTCGGTTATCTCACTGTGCTAAACCTTTCCTTTATTGATGGATTAAACACAATTTGAACATTGAATTGACATCACTGTATGTAGAAAAAAATAAGAGAAGTTTTGCATAAATGAATTTTTTTTTGTAATTTTGCATCGCTTTTCGGGCTAATTTTGAAAAATTAGTGTGCAAAGCAGTGAAAATTAACCAACTAATTTATAACACGTATGAATCGTTACGAAACCGTTTTCATTTTAACTCCCGTTTTGTCTGACGAA
>CAYQXG010000008.1:0-48706 GCA_964421525.1 uncultured Sangeribacter sp.
CTCGCCCAAAACCGCCCCGGGGCTCTTAAAATCTTTATGAGACGGGGTCTTAATATTTATAGCAAGGAAAATTGAGAATGATTAATCCTTTACCAATCTGATGCCGGCAATCACGGCTTGGTTGGTGTGGATATTCATATTTTCGTTTTCCGGACGGAATGTTAGCCCGATAGCATGTTTGCCGGGAGTCAGATGCACCTTCACAGAATTTGACCATCCATATTCATCCCAATTGTCGCGGCCTCTCTGCGGAAGCACTATCAATCCCTCTCTGTTGCCGTCAACTGTCAGTGTTCGGATAGCACATTTGTTTTCGGTATTCACCGGTCCGTTGCCATTGGCATAATTGATGGTTATGAAGTAGTCGCCTCCCTCGGTGATATCGACGGGGATATTGAGTTCTGAGTTCTTGTCGTTGCTCACGTTGCCGGCCTCGACATATATCATTCCGCGGGTGGAGCGTGGTTCGGAAGCAAATCCTTCGATGCCATTGCCGGCAACTCCAACCACCTGATATTCTCCCGGGTCGGAAGCATCGAAAGTTGTGGCGTGAGTCCTTGCAACTTCCTTGCCATCCTTAAGAACAATATATTCACCGATATATTCAATTGGATTCCATGTCAGCATATTGCCCTCGAGCCATGCAAATGGAGTCAAGGGGGCGTTGGCCTGCTGCTGATGGTTCACCCTGTAGTCCGGAAGTTCATTGTCGGCCATCTCAATTTCAATCTTAATGTTGCCTTTTGCCTTTGCTGCAGGCAAGAACGGTTTTTGTTCCTTGCCGTTCACTTTGAAACTCTTGATTCTATCGCCAGATCCCTTTATACTGATGTCAAGCGTTGAGTTCCTGTATTTGAAACCGGTGAGGCTTCGGTCGGCTGCAAGCGCCTTAGGCACGAACGGTTGGAACTCCAGGCCATCTTTCAGGAAGTGGATGCCAAAGAGAACCTTATGTGTCAATGCAATGTTGCCGCTCAGGCACCAAAGCATATTGGATGAGTTGAGTTCTGTGGCAATATCCCCGTTTTCTATATTGAAGTTCTCCTTGTTTGTGCAGAATAGTGCTGCAGGACGGAATACTGAGCCGAACGCTTCCAGCACACCGTTCTGATTGCGTGCCTTGGCATTGGCAAGTCCCCACCATGCTCCTACCCATGGCCAAAGCGACTTGTTATGATAGGATGGTATGTCAGCTATTGAAGGATAGAATATTGTGGCTCCGAATGGAGTGGTAGGATTGTTCTCAGTGATTGAAACAGCCCTTTCCTGCGAAGCGATATCCCACACAATTGCAAGCGACTCTCCAAGTGTCTCGGCTCTTGGGTTGGTGATAAGGTTATCACGGCCATATAGATACATTGCGTAATATCCTTTGTCGGGCATCCAAAGATATTTGTTGATGGCTTCGGCAATCTTCTTGGATTGATCGAATGCGTCGTTCGCCACATCCTTCTGTCCCAGCAACTGCGCTATCTCACCAAGCGCTTTCCATGCCTCGGCGTGGACAACAGAAGTGGAGAGTGTCTCAGTGTTGTAGATGTCGGCACACTGCATCCAGCGTGGATGACTTTGCTCGCGCCAGTCGATGAAGGATGTCTCGCCTTTTATAAGCCCGGTCTCTGTGTCGTAAAATGAAGTTCTGTCTGTTTCCAGTGATTTCTTGATGACCGGATAGATAAACTCGAGCCATTTCTTGTCGCCTGTCACCTTGTATACCTCCCATGCTGCAACGCACCAAATCTCCCGGTCGGTCGATACGGGCCATGCACCACCGCTCCCGGTGTCCTGAATCACACGTCCCAGAGGATCGACTTTCTTCATCAGCGAGATCATCGATGCTTCCGGCTGCATATAGGCCATGGAAAGAAGAATGGAGTAGCTGACATCGCGGGTCCAGACCCCGGCCCATTCCTTGCCTGTCCGTAATGTTGTGTCGGGTTCCACAGCATTTACCATCTCGTCAAGCCCCATATTGTAGATTGCCAAGTGAAGACGGTTGGGAGTGGAAAGTTGGGGGTTGCCGCTTATATCGTTTTTCAATTTCCACTGTTTGTCGATACCCATGTAGTAGCCAGGTTGGGCAGAATAAGTGGAAATAATCTCAGTGGCCGAAGGAGCAGTTGCCATAAAAGAGCCTTGGGTTATAGTGTCGCCGTGCCACGAGTAGGCCGGAGTCTGCACTATCGTCTCGCCAAAGCATAGCATGGCGGTGGCAGTGAAAATACCGGAAAGCAGGATAGATTTCATAAATTGTCTTCGATTAGTTATATATGAATAACAATTTTTGGGTCTCATTATTTTGACAGTTTGGCAAGTTTTATTGCACATCCACCGCTTCTGCCCTGTGGAATGTTGAGTGCCATGTCTGAAGTGACATCTTTCTGCTCAATCACCACGGGATATGGATCTGTATCATAGTTGGCGTTCTCGCCGTCTGTCTCGTGGAGTATCGCCCATCTATCATAAAGTCCCGTCTTTTGCAAACCCCACTGTATAGTTTGCACTGAGAAGTGAGGCGAATGTACTCTCCCTGACGGCATCACAAGGTTAATATAAATAATTGTGTCAGCAAGTATTAATTTATGAAATTGTTGTCTACAAGTATCAATTTAAGAAATTGTTGTCTGTAAGTATCAATTTAAGAAATTGTTGTCTCCGGGTTACAACCGGCAAGGTTGTTATAATTTCTAAACTTTGTTTTAGCTTGTTTCTCCGGATCCTTTCAGGATGCTAATTTACAATCAGGAAGCGGCTTTGATAAGGAGGGAGTGAAAGATTGACCCTCAAACTGCTGTCGTCATCTGAAGCAACTTTGTCTTCGATTATCTCCTTTTCGCATGAATAAGGATTCCAAACTTCTACTGTATTGCAGTCAGTACGAATACCAACCTCTTGCTCAAAGGCATGATCACTGTGATTATAGATGAAGTATATGTCAGTATCAGGAAGTTGGCGATGGAAAAACAATGTCTTGTCATTAGGTAGATTAGCACTGATAAAAGATAAGTCCGGTATGATCCTGGCCTCTTCAAGAGCTTCTTTTACATTTTCCCCTTTGTCACATCTGATAATTTTAGCACCATCTGCTTCAAGACGTTCCAAAATATGTGCGGCATCCGGAGAGATATATGTACGCTCTGGCACTACCATTGCTTTATACGTCATCCCACCTTCAGAAGTTATGTTTCCATCAGAAGCCGACAGTCGGTCTTTCATAACAGTGTAGCTGCAAACATCGAAATTATATCCTTCCGGAATTTCCGGCAGCTTGAATGCATAAGTCTTCAGAGGAGCCTCCTCCCCTAAATAAACCAATAGGTCCACCACAGGACGTCCCTTTCTCAATAGGTTGGCACAACGCGCCTGATAGTCCCAGAAAGCAGGAGAGGAATCCCATCTCGGATGAAAGCGATGAAACACGTAAGGATGCTTGCTGTCGCAATCGTCATATTTTTGGTCACTCCAAGGCTGATAGGATGACGCGCACACAACAAATTCATTTATACCTCTACAATACGCAATATTAGCTATTCTTAAAAGTTCATCCCAAGTCTCGCTGTAAGGGGTATCTGTAAAAGCTTCTCCGGATGCTATGTTCTTTCCGAATAGATGTGCCGCAGATGCTGCATCAAGACAGTCATAGTTGCCATTTTTCTGATAAGCCCAGAACTCACCCTGTGGTTTTGTCGCATTTCCCCTGAATGCTATGTTGTCAGTCAGGATATTCAGCATAGCCTGGGAAGTAAAGTCAACTGAATCATGACGGCAGAGATCAGCTAATGTGCCATAATATTCGGAAGCGATAGTAGAGGTGACTGTCTTGCGGAAATCTGACAGAACCATATCAGTTTCAGATCGGCTGCCTACTATGTAGCCGGCAAAGGCAGGAAGCCACGCAACAAGGTCATAACCATGCTCATTAAGGAATTTATCTTCAAATCCCTTTGTCCAGTTCTGTATTCCCGCCTCGTGGCTGTCCATACACATTCCAGAGGGGCGCGAACCTGCTATCGAAAGCGTGTCGAGTATGGGTCTGAAGTAATTTGCATAATGCGTTCGTGCAGCTTCTGCCGACATTACGTCTGCTTCTAAACCAAGAAGATTCTTTCGGCCATGCTTTGTCCTGGCACCGGTAGGCATATATCCGAAGCGTATCACTCTCCAGTTCCCTTTAGGAATATTGAGGGATGTGATGCCATTAGAATCAATATTACTCTCTAATATCATAACATCCTTTGGATTTACGATCCCGGTTTCACCTCCTGTTGCCGATGGATAGGTGATTTCAGTCCGCAATCCTGTCTTGACCTCAAGATTGTCGACTACATCGCGTGTATGGAGAGCTACGTCAGAGAGTTTGACTGAATGATAGTCCGGGTCATTCCCATTCCAATCGTGGATATGAAGGCGAAAATGGCGAGCCTCTTTAGATGGAAAACTTATGGTGCGTCGGGAACTTTTGTGACCAATGGCATTCTCGACCGGCAATAGATCGGAGACTTTTTCCCAATTGACACCATCTTCACTGAATTCAAGCTGGCCTATAGGGGGATATTCTTTATAGCCGGCTCCAAAATATCTTTCAGATGGCGATCCGGGGATATTCATGGATGCTGTTGAGCCTTTCCCTCTTGGACTGACCGAATAACTGATGCCTCGGATTGTTGCCACATTAGAAAGCGGAATATTGATTACCGTATCGGAAGAGGTAATGACCGCCGTCCCCTCAAGAACGGTCAATGGTGCAAAGGATGGTTTGTCGGGAAACATCACCAATGCCACATCCTTGAATTGATCAGACGGGTGTTTTAGATTGACTTGCAAGGTAGTATCCCTATCAGTGGATATAAGTTTCTTTACAAATGCAGTCTTCTTCATTGCCAACTCAGGAGTAATCCAAGGTCCTCCGGTCACATAGCCATTGCCTACCGCCACTTCAAACGACAGCCCGTATTCTTTAGCCTTGGCTGCTGCATATTTCAGCATATCCCACCATTCAGGCGACATAGAGGGAGTGGCTCCTTCTCCTGATCCGTGTATCTGGTCATAGAATACTACACCACCTACACCTTTCTCCTTGAAAGATCTTAGATCTGCATCAATTCCTTCTTTGGTGGTTTCAGTTTCTCCGTGAAACCACCAGACTTTAGTCCGAGTTGAATCAGGCGGATTCACGAATTGCCACCACAAATCCTTGACATTCTCTTCTGCATGACTTACGAAAGCACAAGCCATTAGAAAAAACAATAATAGGATATTTCGTTTCTTTATATATTTAATCATTTCTGTGTCTTAAGCTTAATAATTGTAGGTTTTAGTCCGTCGGAAGATACTTTCAAGGATACTATCCCTGGAGTCTGAGTGGAGCGTAGAATACCCATTGCGAAACCTCTATAGAAATCAATATTGTCATTTCGGAATAATTCATCTCCAGTATGGCAGCCATTGTCCGTGGCAAGAAGAGTGGCATCTCCATTCACCTCAAATTTGATGTTCCCCTGTGCCGTCGGCACTTTTCTACCTTTACTGTCTACTGCATATACCTTCACATATTGTAGATCCATACCATCGGCTTTCCAATTTGAATTCTCTGGTTCGACTATCAATTTCACAGGCTTACCAGTAGTTTCTAATTGATGTGTGGCGATTTCTTTTCCATTCCGCCGCGCTACTGCCTTGATTGATCCGGGAGTGTAGACAACATCATCCCATTTTATGACGTTTCTTTTTGTAGGCTGCTCAGGATTCTTTTTCACACCCAATGATTTCCCATTTACAAAGAGTTCCACTTCTTCTGCATTGGTATAGGTGTATACAGTGTTTTTGCTTCCTTCCTTGCGGTTCCAATGCGAGGATATCACCTTCTGACCCACTACAATATCATTCCACAGTTCAGCTTCACCTTCGCTATCCACAATTCCTATTCTGACAAGCGGCTCGTCAGTAAAAGTAGCTTTCATAAGGTAAGCTTGGGGAAAGGGCTCGAGGGAATGATTGAAGAAGGAATACATCCAGCCTTTTTTAGGCCACGCATTAGATTCTCCCCAATATTCGATGGCTCCCCAATATGCAAGTCCTACCATTCGGTCTCGATCCATACCGAAATAGGGTGCGGTCAGTTCATTTGTTACAGCCTCGCTCTGATAGATTATCATATCAGGATTGTGCTTAAGATAAGCCTGATAATCATCCCAGCAATAATTGAAACTGGCAATATCAGCCGCTTGTGCCAATTCGGGAGCAATCTTATTTTCCTCTTTACGGAAGTCGGGGTCATGTTTCACGATTCCTCCAGCCCGAGCCGGGTACATAGCCACCGTAGTCAGGCGTGTAGGATCATGACGTTTCAGAAGAGTAGACATTATTTTGTATGTAGTCACTCCCCAATCGTTTGTTCCGGGAATGCCACATCTTTCTTCTTGAAATTGGAGTTCGTTGCCAAGGCTCCAAAGTATCACGGAGGGGTGATTGCGGTCTCGTTTCACCCATTCGGTAAGATTTTCATGCCACATATCGGTCCACGGACGTCGTCCAGCCCATGCTATAGTATTACTCCATTTATCGTAAAGCTCATCTACGACCAACAACCCTTTTTCATCTGCAAGCCGTAGAAACGATTCCGAATAAGGATTGTGAGACGTCCGGATATGATTGAAGCCAAATTCCTTAATCCGGTCCATCATTCTTGAGATAGCTGTTTCATAAGCTGCTGCTCCCAACACTCCGAGATCATGATGGATGGCTATGCCTTTGAGAAATATCTTTTCTCCATTAAGTTTAAAACCCTCTTCTTTTGAGAATTCTATCTTGCGAATGCCAAAGCGTTCCGAATATTCATCTATGGGAGTGCCATTTTCTGAAATGGTAACATCAGTAGTATAAAGATTGGGTGTTTCACACGTCCATAGTTCAGGATTTTCAATCTGGACAATAGGTAAAGTGAATTCTTCTTTATCTCTACGGGAACGCACAGGGACTTCTCCATTTGTTTGGCCTACTATTTCTCCTGCGGGATTTCGAATGATAACGTCAAGGCGCAATGGCCGTTCATTCATTTTAATACCCTCTATTTCGACTTGCACCTTTACTTCTGCTTTTTCTTTGCTCACTTCGGGAGTGGAAACAAAGAGACCGTGACGGGCTATCGAAATAGAATCTTTTACAACAATATTTACATCTCGGAAAATCCCTCCACCGGTATACCATCTTGACCCCGAATCTTTACCTGTAGAGGCTTTTACAGCAATGACATTTGGAGCTTCAAAATCAAGCAGTCTTGTAATGTCTGTTTCAAAACCCAGATACCCATAGTCGGTGCCACCAACCAGTGTGCCATTTAAATATACGTCTCCGTGGAGAACGATTCCACCGAAATCAAGGAACACACGACGTCCTTCCCAGGTAGGATTGGCATTGAACGTCTTTCTATACCATGCTGTTCCCATTGGCTTGTATCCTCTTCCACGCGATGCAAGTGAATCCCATGGCATCTCAAATTGGAAGTCATGAGGCAAATCAATCTGGCGCCAGTCGGCATCGTTGAAACTGCGGTCGAAGGCATTTTCAATGTCAGCCAGACAGAACTTCCAATCGAAGTTGAACAGATGTTTTTCGCGATGCGTATTTGAAGCCATTGTCGTCGCTTCAAGAATGAGGAGCAGGACTAAAACTGCTCTTTGTAGAGTTGAGATAGTTTTCATATCTGTTAAGTTACATAAAAAATCACACCGCAAAGTAACTTAATATCTTTTTATGTGCCAAATAATTGGATAATATTCCATTTAATAAAGACATATATCCATGTGATATGGAGAAGCGTCAACCATAAAAAACTATTATCCATATATCTCATTAATATTTTCATTCTTTTTCTTCTTAATAAAAGATGAGGGAGACATACCGAATCGCTGTTTGAAACAGCGACTGAAATAGAGAGGATCTTTCATGCCTACCATATTAGCGACCTCGCTTATGTTATATCTTCCATCTACCAAGAGGCGTGAGGCTTCTTCAAGTCTCCGGCTGCGAAGATATTCCATAGGAGCGGGAAGACCTTTGCTCTTGAATATATTGTATAAGGCCGAACGGCTCATGTTCATATCAGAAGCAAAATCCTCTATTCCGTAGTCAGCGTCACTCAAATGGGAATCAACTATTTTTTCTAACGCGAGTGTTATATCATCTGACTGTATAGACAGATTTTGATGGTCAGGAGTGGCGGCGAGTCCTGTATCATCCTTGCTGTCAGAAACAGTTTGCTCCATAGTGGTACTTTGCACTCTCCGTCTTAACTTTAAGTAAACCATAACCCCCGCAATCACTACCACAAATAACCCAAGCAACATGAAAATCGATGCTTTCCAAGATATTGGGACTTTAAACTCAATAATTGAGACTTCATCGCTCCACATAGCTTCTTTGTCGCGAGCCTTAACTTTTAGGATGTATTTCCCGGCTGGAAGATCTGAATACTCAATGTGTCCTCCTTGTGTTGGAAAACTCCATTCTTTATCATACCCCTCTAAATAATACGAATAAATAGTTGCATCTTCGGCATCAAACCCCATGGTCGACACGTCGACTGAAATGGATTTATCATTCATCTTGAAGTCTGTGAGTATCGGGGTAGTGGTTTTTCTGTCAATTTTAATCTGGGTAGGATCAAATGAAAGTAAACCGTAATCTGTTCCGAAAAGAAGCCGTCCATCCTCAAGCATTATCGCAGCTGATTCAAGGAAGATGTTATTATTCCCGCTTTCTCCTGGTGAATAATTGTCGATTAGTCCGGTGTGTTTGTCAATTCGAGATAAATTCCTTTCGGTCGCTGCCCATACGTTGCCTTCTGAGTCTTCTACAAGAGCTTGCACAAGGTTGTTGACAAGCCCATTCTCAGTTGAGATTATTTTAAATTCAGGAAATCCATTGGAATAAGGACCATCGCACACCATAATTCCTACTCCCAAGACAGCAATCCACATTCTACCATCGCTGCTTCTGACGATTTCTCTAATCTCATTTCCAGGCAAACCATTTTCTTTATTGAAATGATGTGTTGCCGATTTGCCATACATAAGAAGTGAATCAGGATGAAAGATCACCACTCCATCATTTGAAGATGCCCAAATGAAACCGTTCTTATCCAATTTGAGATTACGCCAGTTTGATCCATAATCTTTCATGAAAGAGATGTCTTGAAAGTTATAACCTTTTTCATGTGATTTTGTCACAACTCCAATTCCCTTATCAAACATCGCACACCATACTCTGTTGCTATTGTCCACAAGAAGGTCAAAGACATTTGACTTGACTTCCGGTTTCATCTCAACAGCGGTGTCTCCATGTTGAATCAGTATTCCTTCTTGTCTTAGTCCGAGCCAAAGATGTTGTGACTTATCGATGGTAGCAGTCATGACGTTTCCAGCAAATTGCTTTGGATTAGCAATTTTTTTCAAGCTGCGGTCGAGTGAATAAACTTCAGCGTATCTATTCCCGGCAAGAACGTCGCCATCGGGAACAGCATAGACAAATCGAAATGAATTAGACCTATCATGATATTCTTTGCCGGCAGGATAATGGAAGTTGAAATCTAATCTTGTATCAGTGAGTTGTACAAGTCCCTCGTGTTCGGTCCCGACCCATATATTGCCAAGCGAATCGCCGGAAATCGACAAAACATAGTTGCTTGGCAATCTATCTTGTTGCATAGCATTATTGTCATAGTGCTTGCTTTGACCAGAACTTGGATCTATGCAAAAAATTCCATTGCCGTATGTTGCGATCCAGCGCCTCCCTTTAATATCCTGATATACATTGTATCTCTCATATCCAACTTTTTCGAATAGTGTTGGAGAAGCTACTTCATAACGGTCGAGAATATCATTTCCTCCGTCGATACGAGTTATCCCACCTTTACGATTGCCAATCCATCCATTTCCCTCGTTATCAATAAGAAATTTTGCATTGAAAGGAAGCTCTGGGATGTCTCTTAAGCTTTCATCAAGGGTATTGAAAGCTTCAGTCCCCGATTCATGGCTTATGTATACCGTATTTTTCGCCTGAAAAATGTTATATGTATTTTTTACCTTCCCCTTAACCCGATTCACTTTTTGGAAAGAAAAGTTGGTAGGATTGATTCTATAAATATGTCCATCAGAAGAAATTGCATGAATCAGTTTATGCTGGATTATCACATCAGCGAATGGCTCCCCGTTTCTTATTGTTTTGATGGCATCGCCCTTCAATAAAGAAATTCCATTTGAATGCGCAATCCAGAAATCTCCATTCGTATCCTCCTTCATAGAGTTTATTGTTTGGGTTTCATTATCTGTAATTACCTTGAAAGGTTGCGGGTGAAATGAATCTTTTTCCTTGGAGGAAAGTCTTAAAATTGTGCCTTTCGGATTCCAAAGAAATATATTCCCTTTTTGCGATTCAAGGAGATTGGCATACTCCTCTTCTGCGCCCAAGTCTCTAAGGTTGATAAACGATTTTGACTCGGGATTATAACACACATATTTATTAGAAGAGGTTTCTATCCACATAAGTCCATTCTTGTCGAGGAATATATTTTTCACATGCATATCGCCAGGCCAGTTGTCGGGATGTGTGAATCTATGCCCATCAAAACGGTTAAGACCATTGAGGGTTGAAAGCCATAAGTATCCTCTATGGTCTTTGAAAATATTTCGGACAGTGTTTTCGGATAATCCATTGATATCAGTATATTGCTTTCTTACCCTTGGAAAAGTATTTGCACAAGTGCTTAGATGAAGCAATAAGCTGCAGCAAAACAAAGCAATGTAGAATGCAAATTTAAGTTTCACGTTTTTAATTGTTTAAAGAATTTAAGGGTGGCAAAAACAAATCTTCAGATAGATTAGTCGATATGCAAAATTACAAAATATAAATTGATTTACAAAACTGAAAATCAGAATATATGAAACGTCTGAACTGAGAAAATGTATTCATAAGTATAGTTGCAGAAGAATGTTCGCTTTAAAGAACATCGAAAAGGATATTTGAAAAATGAGGAAAGGCGACCCTAAGGCCGCCTTTAAGATTGTATTCACATCATACTTTTATGAAGATCAGGTTTTTGATGTTTATTTAGCTGTCAGCTTGAGTACACGTGATGCGTAGTCGTTGCGTTTGTTCCAGTCTACGTTGTGGGAGAGGGGCATCTCCAAGCCGTTTGACACCAGGAAGGCTCCGGTGAAGGATTTCCCTTCGTAGGGGAGAGGTTCATTGTCAATGCGGTTGAGCTCAGTGATGGTGTAAAGCTTGTTGGGGTCGAGGCCATCCATTGTGATGCGTGGCAGGTGTTGGTCCATAAACTGCTCCAACTTCCACCAATAGAATACGCCATCCTTCTTGTCGGGGGAAACATACATCAGCGAGGCTGCTCCCTTGCCGTCGTAGGGAGAAAGAAGACGGTAGAGATCGCCAAACTGAACCACATCTCTCACAGACTTATAGTCGGCTATGGCTCTTTTGCTCTGCTCCTTCTCCTCATCGGTCATGTTCTTGGGTTGTATTTCCATTCCAAGACGCCCGCTCATGGCAACGTCTGTACGGAATTTCAAAGGAACAATGCGCTGTGTCTGATGGTTGGGGGAGGCGGAGATGTGCGATGCCATGGTGATTGCAGGGAAGAAATAGCTTGTACCCCATTGCATGTAGATGCGCTGCAGGGCATCGGTGTTATCGCTCACCCAGAACTCATCGAAATAGGGTAGGATGCCCCAGTTGGCACGTCCTCCACCGCTGGCGCAAGCCTGTATTGTCACATCGGGATATTTGGCGCGTATGCGTTCCAAAGCTTTTATCAACCCTTTGTGATAGTCAATGTAGAGGTGACTTTGGTTGTCGGCAGTCTGGTATTGTGAACCATGGTTCATGATCGGTGCATTAGCATCCCATTTGATATAGTCGATCTCCGGATATTTTGTTAGGAGGGTGTCTACAATATTGAATACTATATCCTGAACCTTTGGATTCGCAAGGTCAAGCACCAGCTGTGTGCCACCGCGTCCGAGCACCGGTTCCCTTTTGGGTGCCTTTACGACGTATTCCGGATGTTGCTCGTATAGCTCGGATACGCTGTTGGTCATTTCCGGCTCTATCCATATTCCAAACTTGATGCCTCTTTCCTTTGCCGCATCGCAGAGACCCTGCAGGCCACCGGGCAGCTTACGGGTGTCGACAGTCCAGTCGCCGAGTGACGTAGAGTCGTTGTTGCGGGGATATTTGGATCCAAACCATCCGTCGTCCATTACGAATAGCTCGCCACCCATATTTGCAATATCGGTCATCATCTGGTGCATCCCCTCTTCGTTGATGTCGAAGTAGACACCTTCCCAACTGTTGAGCAGTATCTTGCGGGGTTTATCACCATGTGCGAGACGTTGTTCACGTCCCCATTTGTGGAAATTTCGGCTCACTCCGCCGAGTCCCTCTTCGGAGTAGGTAAGGGCAAGGGGAGGAGTGGTGAACTTTTCCCCTTTCTTGAGATTATAGGAAGAATTTTCCTCATTGATGCCGGCAAAGAAATGATGATAGTCAGTGTCGTCGGTATCAAACATGAGCTTATAGTTTCCTCCGTAGCAGAGTGCGGCTCCGATCACGCGGCCATCGCTTTCGTTACCCTTGCCATCAAGGGAGATCATGACCTCGCCGTGAGATGTGTGGGAATTGCGGCCACCATCCTTGTTCTTGATCATCTTCACTCCATGAGGCAGTGGCGCTTCTTCTACCCTGCCTTCATTTGCCCATGTGCCATATAGCTGAGACACGTGCACATCGTTGCGCCGGATAGGAAGATAGCCCGACATGAAACGTGTAAGTTTGACATTCCCTTTCTCCTGATGTGAAGCTTCCGTCCATGTCTCGATCACGTCAAGACCCGGAAACGTGCGGTAGTTGAGGTCGATTGAGAAAGGATATACCTTGTCGGTGATTGTGATAGTCGTGGTCTCACCTCCATCCGGATTCTTTGTCACTGAGACATTGTCGGTCACCATGTCAAGGGTCATGTTGCCGTCTGCGTGCACGGCGGCGAATGCCGCTTCATTTGCCGGCCACATGCCATAGACCGGATATGCGTTTAGCTGCGGAGTCCCCGCATTCTTCAGGTTCTGTAGGTCGCCTGATGAAATGGCGTTGCCGTAGTAAAGGAATTTGGGTTGTTCACCCTTGGTTGCATCAAGCACCAAGGAAGTCTTTGGGGTGGAGATGTGCAAGGTCTCAGCTGATGCCGAAAAAGCGAATAGAGCCGCTCCACACGACAGACATAATAATATTTTTTTCATTTCAATATGTTAGGTTACTTAAATGATTCGAGTTGCTTTATTGATTCGAGACACATGCGTGAATTATGATAGGGGCATTTCCAGAATCCAGCTTTGTCATCCGTGCGGTTGATGGAGCCGTCGGCTTTAACCGACCAGAACCATTCCCCTTTGGGATCTAAAAGATTGTCGGCAATAAACCGCCAGCTTTCAAAGGCAGAGTCTATCCAGTATTTCTCTATGGCTGAATCTGCTTCCGAATGAAAACGTGCAAGATATAGCTGCCCAATCACGTCTTCTGCCTGCACCCACCAGTGCAGGTCTTCATCGAGGGTGCCGTCGGCATGAAGTTCGTAGACCATGCTTCCATCTTTCTTGCGTCCCTTGAGGGCAGCCAGAGCAATCTTTTCAGTATGGTCGAGAGTTTCTTCGGTCAGGGACGGATCTCCGATCACCATAGCGGTCTCAAGCAGCAGCCAGGATGCCTCTATGTCATGCCCGTAAGATTCGGCATCATCATACTTATTCCAGTCATCGTCAAAGAAAAGGGTGAGATGATGTGTTTCGGGGTTCTCGATTTTGTCGAGGAATATCCGTAGCAGGTTGGTGGTTGCTTCCTTAACCTTTTCAATTTCCGCTTCCCCGGTGTCGGTAGGATGCTTTTCCTGAGCCACCCGCAGGGCACGAAGCAGATTTGTGTAGCCCTCGAGGATGTGAAGATGGGTGTTCATCGTCTTTGATGCGTTAGCATCGCGTTCGCTGAGGCGCATGTCGCCGATCGGGCTCCAGTCTCTTGTGGTTGCCTCGATATATCCATTTTTTTCAAAGTCACGTGCATGCTGCTCTATGGCGTCAAAGAGCTCGACAGCAATCTTCAGTGAATTATCATCCCCTGAGGCGATATAGTATTCTGAAAGACCATAGATTATGAAAGCAATGGCATAGAACTGCTTCTTGGTGTCAAGAGGTGAGCCGTCGGCTGCCACACTCCAATAGGCGCCACCAAGCTCCTTGTCGATAAACCGGTCTATTATGAAATTATATGCATGCCGGGCTGCTTCGAGATAATCAGCATTCCCTGTGGCATTGTATGCCGCCGAGAATGTCCAGAGAATCCTTGCTTGCAGTATCGCTCCTTTCGGGGCATCTGCATCAAGACGATCGTTACCGTCGCGACGCCCATAGAAGCCTCCGCGAGGATCGGCCATTTTCTCCATCCAGTATGGAAGAATGTTGTCTTTGAGGCATTCTTCCACCTCTTCCTTAAATTTCTTAATCAACATTTGAAATTCATGTTCAAAATTCAACATTCATACTTCTCCATTACTTCTTGATGGGGAAGAAGTAGGTCATTAGGCCCATAATGACCGCTATTGCAGCGGGGAAGAGGGAGAAAAGGGCCCAGATCATAGTGCGTACTGAAGCTGTGATCGATTCCGGATTGATTGTGGTGTTGCCGTCGATCTCAATCATTGTCGCTCCTGCCATTCCAAGGAAGATGGCTATGAGGGAGCCGGAGATGGCGCTGCCGAATTTCTGTGCCATTGTGCCTGATGAGAAAATCAAGCCCGTTGAAGAGACTCCGTTCTTCTGAGTAGCATAGTCGGCGACATCGGCATACATAGACCAGAGTAGAGGGGAATATATGCCAACTCCGACAGATGTGAGAATCGACACTGCAACCATAACCCATATATATGCGGTGTTCATGGGAATGAAGAAGAATACAACAGAAGTCACAAAGCAGATTACGGCAGCCCACGTAAAAGCAATGTGTTTTGAGCCAACCCATTTTGTAAATGCCGGCGAGAGACCGCCGAATATCATGCAGGTGATTTCACCAAACGCCATGAAGACGGTGTAGTTGATGATGAAACTTCCGATAGTCACTTCTCCGTCGAGACAGTAGTCGAACATATAGGCAACCACCGCATAGCGGAAGCCGTTGAAAAAGTTGGTGAGAATGCTGATAGTTGTCATGCATACCCACGGTTTGTTTCTGAATAGGTCGCTAAACTGCTTGAAACTGAATTTTTCAGCGCGTACCGGTTTCAATCTTTCCTTTGTCATAAGACCGCATGCCAGCGTCATCACTGCGGCGATAGCACCGAAGATTATACCGATTATGGCATATTGATGCGCAAGCACTGCCGGGTCGTTTTCATTTCCACCGATCATTTTCTGTATGTAGGGAAAGCAAAGCAAGGTGATGAACCCCATTGCGTAGGCTCCCACCATACGGTAGGCTGAGAATTGGTTTTTCTCATGGTCATTTTCGGTCATGACACCCAACAGTGAGCCATAAGGCACATTGACAGCTGTGTATAGCACCATCATTAGTAGATAAAGGGCGTAGGCATACACTCGTTTTCCGTCAGGTCCGAAGTCGGGAGTGTAGAGAAGAAGGGCAAATACGATGCCGAATGGAATAGCTCCATAAATGAGCCAGGGGCGATACGTGCCGAAACGGCTCTTTGTGCGGTCGGCGAGACTGCCCATGATCGGGTCGGTGACCACATCGAAGAGGCGGGCAATAAGCATGAGCAGTGCGGCATCTTCAAGCGAGAGCCCGAATGCATTGGTGAAGAAGAAAGGAAAGGCTATCGACATGATTTTCCATACGATACCTCCAGATGCGGCATCGCCGAGGGCATAGCCTATTTTTTCTGAAATACTTGCCATTATTCCTGATTTTGAATTTAACATTTTATGCCGAGGGCAAGATTCTTGTCGATAAGCCGGTTGAGAGTCTTCACCGATTCGCTTGTGCTGAGTCCGTCTTGTGGGGTTGAGAAGCAATAGTCTACCAGACGGTCGATAGTTGAGGTGGCAACGTGCATTCTTGTGTCGGAAGATGCATAGTAGATGAAGACCTTTCCATCCTCGTCGGCAATCCAGCCATTGGAGAATAGAACGTTCATGACGTCGCCGATGTATTCCTCACCGACAGGTGCCATAAAATAGCCGCCGGGAGTTGCTATCTCGCGCCAGGGCTCGTCGAGAGCAGTCATATATAGATAGAGCACATATCTGAGACCGGAGGCGCATCCCCTCACTCCATGAGCCAGATGCAGCCATCCTTTTGGAGTCTTGATAGGATGAGGACCCTCTCCGTTCTTTACCTCTTTGATGGTATGATAGTGGCGCGCATCAATGATGATTTCGCTCTTTACCTCTGCGTGGCAGATGTCGTCGATAAGTGCCCAGCCTATGCCGCCGCCACTGCCGGTGTCGATAAATCCGTCTTGCGGGCGGGTGTAGAGAGCATATTTGCCATCTACGAATTCAGGATGAAGCACCACGTTGCGCTGTTGCGACTTGCTCTTGAGGTCGGGAAGGCGCTCCCAATTTACGAGGTCGCGAGTGCGTGCAATTCCACAGGCAGCTGTTGCTGCCGAAAGATCGCCCGGTTTTGAATCATCATGCCGTTCTACACAGAAAAGGCCGTAGATCCATCCGTCTTCATGGCGGGTGAGGCGCATGTCGTAGACGTTTGTAGCCGGATCTTCAGTGTCGGGCAGAGTGATGGGGTGTGGCCAAAAACGGAAGTTGTCTATTCCTGTAGGACTTTCTGCAACGGCGAAAAACGACTTGCGGTCGTTTCCTTCCACGCGCACCACAATCACATATTTGTCGCCCCATTTGATGGCGCCCGAGTTCAGGGTGGCATTGCATCCTATGCGCTCCATGAAGAAAGGGTTTGTTTTCTCGTCGAAGTCATATTTCCAGTATGGAGGCACCATTTCAGCGGTGACTACGGGATTCTTATATCTTTCATATATGCCGTTACCCTCAATCGACGTATTGGGTCGGCTGACGAGTTCCTCATATCTGCCGACAATCAAGTTCTTTCGATATTCAAATATATTCATGATGTATTGTTGTTTTAAATAGTTACTTTACAAAGATAGTCTGTGGATTCTCGTAGAAAATCATAAAGTCCTTCTCTGCAGGATGTCCTGGATATGGAGCATAGAAATGTCCCGGTTTCTCAGTCTGCACTGCATTTCGCCATACGCAAACATAAGCTATAGGAAGATCCTTTATGAGCGGAAGCAGAACCTGAGTATACCATTGGTCCATACCCATTCCTTCAAGTCCGGTTTCAGTGAAAGCTGCAACTTTACCGCGCTTCTTGGCTTCTTCAGTGACGAAGCTAAGCTGTTTGCTGACTCTGTCGCGATATTCCTGAACGCCTTCTTCTCCATTGAAATGATATATGTCACTGCCAAGAATGTCGACATACTCATCGCCCGGATAAGTCTTGAAATATCCTTCCGGAGTCAGATCCTTGTCGGGGGAGTATGCCCATACCACATTGTCTATACCCTTTTCATCGAAAATCTTGCGGGTTCTTTTCCAAAAAGCTATATATTCCTCAGGAGTCGAGTTGCCGGCACCCCACCAGAACCATGTCCCGGAATTTTCGTGCCAGGGACGGAAGATTACAGGAATCGCGTTTCCGTCGGCATCTTTGAGCGAGCCGATGAAGTCGGCAGCTTTGCCTATCCATGAATCAACCTGCTGTGCGAGCTCCTGATTTTCTGCTATCTCATGTAGTGGTGAGGCCGATGTGTCCCATGAATCACCGCCGCTGATGGGATTGCGCGGATGCCAGCTTATGGCGTTGATGCCTCCTCGTGCATTTTGCGCAGCAATCTGCTCTGCGATGAAGGTGAAGGGAACACCGTCGAGATTATTTGCTGAATCAAGTTCGAGCATACCGAGGTCCCAGCTCATGAGTCCCGGATATTCTCCGGTCATATCTTTCACGTCTGAACGACCTTCCTCATATTTCCAGTCATGGCCGTAGGCAGGATCATCGTGGTGGCCATAGAAGAACTGTCCTGAGCTAACTGTGGAGTCAAGAAGGGCGATAAGGGTTTGTGCCGGTGTTGAAGATTCAAATTCCTGTGTTTGTTCTTTCTTACTGCCCGAGCATGCTGAAAGAATCAGCGTGGCGGCAGCTGTAATTATAATAGATCTCATGATGATATAGATTGATTAGTTTTTATTGTCAGTGTGTGGCGTTCTTTATTATTTCTATTGTGGTGGCGTCTGATGCGAAAACGGAATTGAGTCCCTGGGCTTCCTGGGCAGGATCGCCTGTGTAGTCATCGCCCGGTTCCCAAACAGTGTGTGCCGGTTGTGCTAATCCACCCCAACCCCAGAAGTTAGCTCCTTTAATCTTGCCACCTCCCTTAATCTCTGAGAAGACATGGTTGTAGTAGGCATCGCGTCCTGTCACGGGAGTGCCCTGCTCGGTAGCCATATTGTCGCGTGGGTAGCCGAATTCCTCAAGCACTATTGGCTTGTCGTTAAGCCCCTTCTCTTTCAATGCTTTTCCTAATGCATCGTAGTGGGCATTGATGTAGTCTGTAGTATTGCGGCAAGCTGCCCCAATGCTGTCGGTGACTGTTGACTCGCTAATCCAGCTCCAGTTGTAGGGCCATATATGGATGTTGGCATAGTCCACATCCGGAAATGAGTGGATCTTAGTCCAAAGGTCCATATCGTTTTCGCAGCCCCAGGCTCCTTCGCTTCCGGTGGATACAAGATGGTTGGGATCCACTTCCTTGATGAGTGCAGCTGTCTTGCCAATCCATTCTGCAAACTTCTCCTTGTTCTCGGGTGAGAAGCAGCGTGGCTCGTTGGCAATCTGCCACGACATGATGGCAGGTGACTCGGAATAGGGCTTGCCGGTGATGCTGTTGGTGCGGCCTACTATATTGCGGACGTGGTTGGCGGCAAGGTTCATCGCCGAGTCATTGGTTACAAACTGTGAGGCATATTTCATATAGGCGGGATAACCGTCGGTAGCGGGATTGACGGCCTTTCCGGCACCGGCCCATTCAAGATAGGTTGAGAAGCCTCCGCTCCATTCCCATGCATTGTTGAGGTAGAGCACAGCCTTCATGTCGCGCCGCTCCAACTCGTCGAGAAGATAATCAAGACCGCGGAGGATGGTGTCGTTGTATTCTCCGGGTGATTTCTGCAGTGTTGGTGATATATGCGAGGCGAGACCTTCCTCGCCATCACCGCCCACCAATATGCGGAGATTGTTGATGCCTATGCTTTGGAGCGTGTCGAGCTCCCGGGCAAGACGTTCGCGGTCGCCCCCCTTGCCTTCTGAAGCGAGTATGGCACCATACCAGAAGTTTGTTCCAACATAGCGGTAGACAGAATCTCCTATATAGAATTCCCCATCTTTTACAGTGACAAAAGCATCATTCTTGGCATTGGCTTCGTCATTTTTCTTATTGCCGGAGCAAGCTGAACCTATTATTGCAGCAGCTATCAAGACTGCACCTATTAGTTGTTTATATCTCATATTTTTACTTTATGACACCTCTTGGCCTTAATTATTACTAAATTTTATTGGTCAAAATAATTATGCATTGAACTTACCAGTTGTCTGTGCGGAAAGGAATCAGCGGAAGCCCGTACATGTCTTTGAGCTGACCTATGGCGAAGTTCTTGAAGCAATAGCGCACTGCCTTTATGTCTTTCACCTTGTCGCTGCTCACTGTGATTGTATATGGCCAGTTCCAGTCTTCAACGGCTTTTGCCGGATAAAACACCCGGTCTTCCCCTGCCACTTCAAATCCCGGCAGGTCGGTATTGGGATTCAGACCTCCTATAACGTTATTGAACGATAAGACAGCGGTGTCTCCTTTGAGTTCCACTGATTTATAGGAAGGATAGATGTTGGGTATTCCCTCTATGCCATAGGTGCGGGCTGCGGCCATGAACGCGAGGCGCTCACCTATTTCCTTTTTCTTTCTTGCATGGATATCCGGCACTTCATAAGGATATACAAGGTCAGTGGTGCAGACTATTCCGCTGTTGGGAAGAATCTCGGCAGCCTTGTGCTGACATTCGCGGAATTTTGCCGCATTGTCAGCTTCGGGATTGTCATAGTTCCAACCGGGAAGCTCTACGAAGTAGAAAGGTAGTTCTCCCTGGCCCCATTCATCGCGCCAGATCTCCACCATGTCTTTCTGGTGCTCCGGATATTCATTCTCCCTGCCTACGTTTGATTCTCCCTGGTTCCAGAGGAATCCTTTTACAGTGTAGCCCAACACCGGCTTTAGCATGGCATTATACATCACACCGATTCGTTCCCAGTTGCCCATATCCTTGTTGTTCTCCTCTGCTGCCATGTCCCAGCCGGGGTAGGTGTCCAGTTTCCATTTAGGTATCCAGCCTTCCACCTTTGAGCCACCATAGGCACAATTTATGATTCCTACCGGAACGTTGAGCAGGTCGGTCAGTGACTGAGCGAAAAAATATGCCAGGGCTGAGAATTCACCGGCGTTTTTTGGATTGGATACATTCCATTTCCCTTCAACCTTGTCTTGAGGGGTGTATGCCTCGCGTTTGGGGATGTTTGCCATTCGAATTCCCGGATATTTGCCGGAATAGGCGATAGCTTGTGCAGCTCCTTCAATAGGCTGGATTCCGAATCCGCGCATGGGCATTTCCATGTTGGATTGTCCGGAGCAGAACCATACTTCGCCTATAAGGACGTTGTCGATAGTCTCTGCACCGTCGTTATCGTCAAATTGTATTGAATATGGAGTGAAAGATGCCTCAGGTGTAGGGACTGTGATCTCCCATTTCCCGCTTTTGCTGTCTGATTTTGTGGAGTAGGTAAGGTTGTTCCATGATGGAGTCACCTTTACAGTAGCTCCCGGCTTGCTCCACCCCCAAAGCTTTGCATTGGAATTTTGCTGAAGCACAGCGTTGTCGCTGATGATGTCGGGGAGCGACACTTTTGCGGCTGCGCCAAATGAGGCGAGGGCAAGTGTAGCTGCTAATACGCTTTTTGTCAGGTTAGTTTTCATTGTGAGTGAGTATGTGGTATTAATTTTTACAAAATTACGAAAAAAATGAAAGTTGAACTGATACTATTTTATCCGATAATGACGAAAGTTCATCATTAGCTAAGAAAAAGAAATATTCTTCAAAAAATATTTTGTAATTTTGTTGTTGTGAAAGAATTTTCTGTTACACCTGAATAAAATATACCTTCATTATGAAAAAGTTTCTGTTGATAGCCTGGTTTTTAATTTCAATTTCGTGTGTGATTGCAAGTGCAGCCGAGCGCACTCTTTTCGACGACGGATGGCAATTTGCATTCGGCAATGCCTCTGATCCGGCAAAGGATTTCGGATGCGGCACGGAGTATTTCAACTATCTCACAAAGGCAAGTTCCATTCATAATGAAGGTCCGTATTCCCCTAAGTTCGATGCCGCTAAATGGGGAGTGGAATGGAAAGACATTGATCTCCCTCACGATTGGGTTGTAGACCTCCCGTTTGCCAAAGAAGCAAGCCATAGCCATGGCTACAAGACTGTGGGATATAAATATCCTGAAACGAGCGTAGGATGGTACAGGAAGATATTTTTCATACCGGAGAGCGATTTCGGTAAGCATATATCCTTGCAGTTCGACGGCGTTTTCCGCAACTCGCAGGTGTGGGTTAATGGTTTCTATCTCGGAGGCGAGCCCAGTGGTTACACAACGCAGGTTTATGATATTTCTGAATATCTGAATTATGGCGGAGAGAACGTGGTGGCTGTTCGTGTGGATGCAACCCTTGAGGAAGGTTGGTTCTATGAAGGTGCAGGAATCTACCGTCATGTGTGGCTGGATAAGGCAGATCCTCTGCATGTGGCGCCATTCGGTACGTTTGTCTATGCCGACATGGAATATCCTTACGATAATATTAAGGTGACAGTTGAGACAACGGTCGACAATAAAGGTCTTGACAATGCAGATTATCAGGTACGCAACACTCTCGTTGCCCCGGATGGTAAGGAATATGCTTTCCCGGTTTCAGAAGAGAAGGGTGTCATGGCAAAGTCCGACCGTAAATCCGTAGTAAGTATGAATCTTGAAAATCCCAAGCTTTGGGACCTTGATTCCCCGAATCTTTACAAGGTTAGGACCGATATCCTGAGAGATGGTAAAGTGGTCGACACAAAGGAGACAAAGACCGGTTTCCGCGACGTGAAGTTTGATGCCGACGAAGGCTTCTTCCTCAATGGAAGAAATGTTAAGATAAAGGGAGTCAACATGCATCAGGATCATCCGGGCGTCGGGGCTGCTATTCCGGATGCATTGCAGGCTTATCGCCTTAAGGAACTTAAGAAATATGGAGTCAATGCCTATCGTTCGAGCCATAATCCCATGACGCCGGCAATGATAGAGGCTTGCGACTCACTTGGCATACTTGTGATGGAAGAAAATCGTCTGACGGGTGTAAACGATGAGCATATCCGTCAGTTGCGTCGCATGATAGAGCGGGATCGTAATCATCCCTCGATTATACTGTGGAGCATCGGCAACGAGGAATGGGGCACGGAATGGAATGATTTCGGACGTCGTATTTCAGAGAGTATGCGCGAGTATTGCCATAGGATTGATCCAACCCGCCCCATGTCGATGGCTACATCGGGGGGCCCCACCGTTGTGGTTCCGGTTGATGTAGCAGGTTATAACTATGTTGTGCAGAATCCGATTGAAGAGCATCGTAAGAACTATCCTCAGAGAAAGGCGGTGGGATCGGAAGAAACCACCGGTTGTGGGGCTCGCGGCATATATTATGATGACCATGCCAACGGCTATATGAAGGCAATCAACCGTGCCCCCAGCGGACCGGACAGTATTTATAATGCCATTGAAAGAGGATGGAAATTCTACGATGAGCGCCCATGGCTCGGAGGTTTGTTCTATTGGACCGGTTTCGACTATCGTGGCGAATCGAATCCGATGGTATTTCCTGCCACTAATTCGCAATTCGGAATACTTGACTACTGCGGTTTCCCAAAAGACGAGGCTTATTATCTGAAATCTTGGTGGACTGATCAGCCTGTACTTCACATCTTCCCTCATTGGAACCTCAAAGGGCACGAAGGTGAGGAAGTCGACGTGTGGGCATACAGCAACATGGATGAAGTGGAGCTATTTGTCAACGGAAAAAGCCAAGGACGTCAGGCAATGCCGAAAAACGGTCATCTAAGTTGGAAGACCATCTATCAGCCGGGGAAAATAAAGGCTGTGGGATATAAGAATGGTAAAAAAGCTATGGAAACCGTAGTGGAGACTACCGGGGCACCGGCTTGTCTGGAACTGACGGCAGACCGCGATGCGATAAAAGCTGACGGAAAAGATGTCTCGGTAATAACTGTGACGGTTCTCGACAAAAAGGGACGCTTTGTGCCCGACGCCAACATTGATTTGAGCATCAAGGTTGAAGGCCCTGTGAAGATCCTCGGTGTTGGCAATGGCAATCCTACATTCCAAGCAAAGGAAAGACCCACAGACGGTGAAGGCAAGACATTCTCAGTCAAGACCTTCAACGGTCTTGCCCAAATACTCCTGCAGTCAGAAAAGACTGAAGGGGAATGTAAGGTCATAGTGTCATCTGAGGGCATTCCGCAGCAGACTTTGCTGATTCAAACCAAATAAGAACGAATTGCCTACGAAATAGCGGCTTTCGTTTTGAATATTTATGAATTTGAATCTACGACATACCATCATTTCTTATATCATCGGTCCGGTACTGATGATTGGGCTTTTCGTAGCCGGAATTGTCTGTGGGTGTGGTCGTAGCGTTGATTCCAGATTGCTTGAGGCAGACTCCTTGATTGAGGAACATCCGGATTCTGTCTTGATGATTATGGATTCGTATGAACTCTCATCTGATGCATCGGACTATAATAAGGCCCTCTACGGACTTCTGCTGACACATGCCCGCTACAAGAACTTCATCGATGAGACAGACGACAGCTTGATAGCGGCATCTGCAGAGTATTTTCTGGATAGTGGCAATAAGGAAATGTCAGCTCGTTCGCTGTTTCTTAAAGGCATGATAGAACTGAATGCTACTCGATATGGCGATGCAGCAGTATCTTTTTCTCAAGGCTTGGACATAGCAAAAGACATAAAAGCTTATTTGTGGATGGGGCAATGTGCTCATGGTTTAGATTTAGTGTATATTCAACTTTTTGATGGATCTGCACAGGTTAATTTTGCCAAGCAAGCCTATGAAGCTTTCTTAAAGACGGGTGATAAAGGATGGGTAGCATTCTCGCAATTAGAAATGGCAAGGGCATATAATAATAATGCTCAATATATGAGGTCTGTTGAATTGCTGAATGATCTTATAGAAGATAAAGAAATTGCGCAGGATACCCTTATGCTTTCACATTCATTGAGTTTGAAAGGGTTGGTTTTATTTTCTCTTGGTGATTTTAAAGAATCAATTGAGTGTTATAAAAAAGCTTATGAGATGAATGCCAATATATTGACTGTAGATGACAGAAATAATATTCGTATGATTTATACATTTGCCAAAGATTTTCTGTCCCTAAAAGAATCTCAGTTTTGGTACTTGGATAATGAAGAAGATGAAAGTAAGGAAATATTTGTAATTCTTGCAGATTTAGGAAAATATAAGGAGGCCTATGAGAGTCTTGAAAAATATAAGAACAGGCAAGATAGCGTAATAGCAAGAGTATTAAGGAATAATGTTTCAGAAAGTATCAATCAGTATGAAGCTACGAGGGCTACTTTGAATAATCAAAAGATAAAGAATGAAAGATTGAAGTATGGAATTATTATACTTGTTTGTGTGGCAATCGGATTATTCATAATTTGGAGATCAAGAGAACGCATACATTCCGAAAAGAATATTCGTCTTAGGGCAGAGGCTGACTTGGAAAGTCTTCGGTCTGATCTGCAGGCTCAGTTAGAAAATGCCAAAAAACTGCATGAAGATACTCATGAAGGAAACTATTTAGGATTCAATAGGGATTATTTTTTTAAGGTAGTAAGACGAAAGTATGCAGAAACTAATTCGTTATGTGAAGAATATTATCAAGGTCGGTATAGCAAAAAGAAAAAGTCCGATATTTTCGCTGAAATAAACAATATTTTAAAAGATTTTACTGAAAAGCCAAGTCTGGAAAAAATTGGAAAGTATGTAGATGACTCTTCTTGCTCTCTATATTCATCATTTAGGTCCGATTTTTTCGATATTTCAGAGGATAATATACGCTTATTTTTATACCTCATGTTGGGTTTTAGCGCACGTACAATTTCTGTGATTTTTGATCAGGATATAAGTGCTATATATAATAAAAAGTCACGTCTGAAAGCAAAGATTGCTAAAGGTGATTCATCAAGGAAAGATGAATATCTTAAATTTTTCTGATTGTACATTATTGAGTTTGTTGATTTTATTTGGTTGAGATTAAATTGAATGGAGCTGTATTGATAGACGTATGATAGATGAGATACTCTCATGATAGATTTTTGATAGATAATTTTGATGCCTTTTTTCTTTGATTAATAAAATGGATACTAACTTTGCGGTCAAAAAATAATTGTTTTATGAACGCAAAGAATTCTTGGAAATTTTTATTGATGATTGTCGTAGTGATGATATCATCATTTGCATTTGCAGACTCCGGTTCTTCTAAGAATCAGTCGCCAAATGGATCTGCTGTATTAGGCCAAATTAGAGGAAGCTCTAACATTAAGAGAACACCCCCCCCATGAAATTTCTTGAACTTGAGTATTCGAATGGGACACTATTTCTTTTATCTAACTACTATGAAGGAGAATTCTCTATTACGTTGGATAACGATGTGACTTCAAAATCTTATATTTTCCCTTCCATGTCGGTTGGAGAGTCGGTTTGTATCGTGTTGAATCTTGGAGAATATAATGTTAGGGCTATCAGTGAGGACGGTGTAGAGTTTTCCGGAATTCTTGAAATTTCATTGTAGGTGTTAACTGTCAATATTTTGTAAAACACTTTAAATAAATATGTATTATGGATAAAGAAATCTTTTCTCCAAATGAGCTAAGTGAGCTCGAAGCTCTTGAAATTCGTGGTGGCGCTACGGCCAGTACTATGAGCCAAGGGTATTGCCCGAACAATGATAGAGGATGTGGTGTTGGAACGGATCAAGGGTATTGTCCTAACAATGCTGAGGGCTGTGGGATTACATTTGAACAGGGTAACTGTGGAAAAAACTAAAAACTCAGGCTCTGACATTTCAAAATGTTGGGGCCTGTATCAATCAGATATATTCATAGTTGTTTCCAATATGTAGATAATGAAGGAAAGCTTTTATAATCACGTAATTTATAGCGGAGGCTGGGGCTATTGGTATAATGCTCTAACAAACTCTTATTTTCGTTTGTCAGAAGAATTGAGTCGCAAAGTTCAAGATTGTTTTTCATCGAATGAAAAAATAGGGTTATTGGAATCAACACCAATATTTGCTAAGTTGGTTGATAATGGGTTTATTGTAAAAGATGATATAGATGAGCTATCAATAATCAGAGAAAGACATAAAAAAGCAGTTGACGACAAAAACTATTTTCTTATTATTCTTCCTACATTAAACTGCAACTATAAGTGCTGGTATTGCATTCAAGATCATGTGCCTAGCATAATGGATGCTTCAACACTTAGGTCAATATGCAATCATATCGACTATATGATTTCACAGGAGCATATAACTTCATTGCATTTAGACTGGTTTGGTGGAGAACCATTTATGTTCTTTGACAAGATAATAAAGCCAATTACTAAGTATGCAATAAAAAGATGCAAGGAGCAAAATATTCCATTTATGTGTGGTGCAACAACCAATGGCTATTTCATAAATGGAAAGATATCAAGACAACTTACCGATCTCCAGTTCCGGCAGTTTCAAATTACATTAGACGGTGAAAAGCAATATCATGACAAGGTGAAGTTTACAAAAGGGTGTGAATCAACTTTTGATCATGTGCTTGGCAATATCAATGGAATATTGGAATATAACGATTCTGTACGTATTTTCCTTCGAATCAATTATACTCATGATTCGCTTACGGAAAACATAGTAGAACAAGTCAATAGTTTTATAGACATAAGATATAGAGAAAGAGTAATTATAACCCCTAAAAAAGTGTGGCAGGAAGCAGTTGATAAGAAATTCTCTTCAATCCTTATTCCGATTTTAGATAGTTTTGAGCAATCCGGTTATATGGTTGTAAGAATGGATATGTTAACATCGTCGATCCCTTGTTATGTAAATCGTAAATATTATAATGCAATTAGTTATAATGGGCATGTGGTGAAATGCACCGCCTGTGACGATCTATATTCAACAGAACCGAAGGGTCGACTTATGCCAGATGGAATTATCAAATGGACCGATAGTTATGATGAATTGTGTACTGCACCGACTTTTGAAAATGAGAGATGTCTTGAATGCAATAAACTGCCGTTATGTATGGGGCAATGCCCCAGAGATCATCTTCTTGGATATAGGAGATGTAAGTATGATGTTTTTGATGAAGACTTAGAGACAACCTTATTGGACTTCCTTAATAATGTATATAAATCCGAGTGAAATGAGATTTTGGCTCTGTCTGCTGATATTATTGCTTTTCCCATCTGTCGTTTATGGGAACGATCATGATTCAATCCCGGTGCAAAAACTTAAAGAAGTGACCGTGGAGGGCGACAGGATATTGCATAAAGACGGTTACGAGATACTGATGCTTGACAGCCATAACCGTAATTTCGGTACAAATGCCCTGGACGCTGTGTCGTCCTTGCCACGTTTCCTCACCTCCCTAAACGAGACCAAACTTATATCGTGGAACCACTCCGAGGTGTTCATCCTTATCAATGGCGTTCCTTCAACTGCCATGGACTTGAGGTCTTATAAGGGTTCGGACATAAAGAAAGTGGAATACTATTCAACGGCACCTTCACAATACATGGGTCTAACTGACGGCCCGCTTGTCAACGTAATCCTAAAGAAACGACATGACAGACAGTACACTGGTTATCTAAGTGCCATTAACTCCGTGACAACGGGATTTGGAACTGATCAGATCGACCTTTCCTATTCCGACTCACTAAATCAGGTGAAGGCAGGTTATGTTCTCGATTACCGTAACGAGAAGGATATATCAATTCGCTCAGAATACGAGTACCTGCCTGCCTGGGCATCGACCTACGACAACAAGGAGAGATATTCCGGACAATATCACTTGATCTACGGAAGCTACCAGCACTATCGTACAAATCATCTCTTCAATGCGAAACTATCGTTTGTGTCAAGTCCGGGAAAAGAAACAACATCCGGGGAGTTATTCCACTGGGAAGAGGGAGTTTTGAAAAACAGTTCAAATAATACTCTATTGGAATCCAACACTAAATCAGCCGCTATCGACTTATACTATAACTATATACTTAAAAACGGTTCTGTCTTCGCCATTGATGTTGTCAATAACTTAGGCAGAAGCTATTCTCAATCAGAGATATCCTCCTCTGCTAATGGTACTGTAAGTTCCGTAGCCAACGGTCACACTTATTCTCTTGTGGCACATACGTTCTACTCATCAAAAGTGCTTGGATGGAACTACACAGCCGGATCAAGGTATGAATACAAGGTGCTCCGTCAGGAGTTTCACGGTATTAGTGACAAGCCATACTCTCACAGGGAGTTCATCAGCTTAGGTGCCAGTCGGTCTTTGGGACGATGGTCGTTTGTGCCCTCGTTAGGCCTCGATGTATTGTTGAGATCTGACGGATGCAAGGCAAATACATATACTCTTCCATATCTGCGAATGTATACAGACTGGTGGCCTGATGGGAAGCTGAAAGGTTTCACCACTCAGTTGACACTGTTATCACGTCATACAGCTCCTCAGTTGGGTATGCTCACAGATTCATATACATACAAGGACTATCATTATCTGGCCGCAGGAAATCCGGAGCTTAAGAATTACTGGGAGAATACAGCTAAACTTCACGTGTGTTATTTTATGCCCGGGAAAAAGAATCAGATTGTCTTTATGGTTCAAGCCGAATATATAAAGGATCCCATAGTCTCAACGCTGAAAGTTGTTGACGGCATGTCGTATCTTATGCCATCAAACCTACACCACAGGTTTGATCTCAGCGTTGCTCTTTATGGCTCATGGCATCCTCTTCCATGGCTCGAGGTGTCTCCATATATGGAGTATTATATCCATAGATATGATGCCTCGTCTCGTGTAAGGGAATCATATTTTCGTTATGGCGGTACAGTGTCTGCAACGGTTGGCAGTCTCACGTTTATCGGTGCTGCTAATTCACCGACAAGAGAATTCGATGGCGATCTGATAACGGACGGTAGTCCTCAATATGCTGCTATTGTACAGTACAAGTATAGAGACTGGTCGTTCGGTGCTGAGTATCACTACTTGGGTCACAATAACCGTACCTATGGGGAGGCAGATGGTTTCCGTATGCTTGAGCGTAGTGACTGGCGCCCTCTGCACACTCTGGTGAGTTTGACAGCAACATACTCAGTCTCTATAGGTAGGTCGAGACGGCACGGAAACAAGATGATCTATGAATCAAGCACTGAGACCGGCTTGAACCAGTACAATACCCCTAAAAAGCCTGAATAGTTCTGTGAAGAGATTCCCTTTCGTAAGACAGTCGGATTCTAAACTCTGTGGGTTAGCTTGTCTGGCTTCGATATGCAAATACTATGGTAAGCATATCAGTTTAGGGTTTCTTTCAAGATATTGTGATATTCAGCCTGAAGGGATTTCTATGCTTAGTCTGTCCAAGACTGCGCAATCATTGGGTTTTGGTAAATTATGTGTGTCGATACCATATTCGAAACTCACTTGTATTGACAGCCCTTGTATACTCCATTGGAATCAAAACCACTATGTTGTTCTTTACAGAATCAATAAGAATAAAGAGATATTTTTTATATGTGATCCGGCAAAAGGTAAATACAAATTGTGTAAGAAGGATTTGATCAATCATTTGTTAGGTATTTCAGAAAAAGGAGCGGTGCTCCTATTGGAACCTAATTCTGATTTCAAGAATATTCAGGATTTTGATGAAGAAAAACATTCGTCTTTGAGCATTATCGCTGAGTATCTACATGCTTATCGCGGATACTTAGTACAGCTGACTATTGGCTTGTTGTTTACAAGCTGTTTGCAATTTGTGTTCCCGTTCTTGACGCAGTCGGTGGTGGACATTGGAATACACAACCGGAATATTAATCTTTTGTGGATGATAATGATTGGGTGGCTAATCATTGTTTTCGCAAAGACGTTGACAGAGGTTATACGTAGATGGCTTATGCTCCATATTACAATGCGAGTCAATGTATCTTTGATAAGCGAGTTCTTCATAAAGCTTATGGAGTTACCGATGCAGTTCTTCGAGTCAAGGACTATAGGGGACTTGACTCAGAGGGTGGGAGATCACAATCGTATACAATCTTTTCTTACAACCCAATTGCTTGATTCGTTTTTTTCCGTTCTCACATTTTTTATTTTCGGGGTAATTTTATTTATATATAATCTCAAGGTTTTCCTAATCTTTCTGACGGGAAGTTCTCTATATGCGCTGTGGATTATGTTTTTTTTGGATAAAAGGAAAATAATTGACTATGAAATATTTGAATTGGAGGCAATTAATCAAAGTAAGACATATCAGTTTCTTTCTTCCATTCAGGAAATAAAGATTCAGAACTGCAAAAAGAGAAGAAGATGGGAATGGGAAGACATTCAGTCAGATCTCTTCTTGATAAAACAAAAGGCTCTGAGGCTCCAGCAGATACAGGAATCAGGAGGGGTCTTTTTTACAGAAGTTAAGAATATTGTCATTATTGTGATGTCAGCAATATTAGTCATGAATCATCAGCTTTCGATCGGCGAGATGATGGCTATCATGTTTATTGTAGGTCAGCTCAATGCTCCATTGGATCAAATAATGGGACTTGTATACTCCTTTCAGGATATGAAGATATCTTTGGAAAGAATAAATGAGGTTTATGATAAAGAAGACGAATCTGCACAAGGAGGAAGTTTGCAAAACATCGAAAGTAGCGATATTTTATTAAGCCATGTAAGTTTCAAATATGATAGGCATTCACCGAAATTTGCTGTCGAGAATATTTCTTGTATATTTGAAGCAAATAAGGTGACAGCAATAGTCGGACATTCAGGAAGCGGAAAAACAACATTGGTGAAACTAATTTTGGGATATTATAATAATATTGAGGGAGAAATATTGGTTTCCGGGAAAAATGTTAAATTTTATAATGTAGATTGGTTGCGATCCTGCTTTGGTGTGGTTATGCAGGATGGCTTCATATTTACAGAATCAATCGCGCGAAACATTGCGATAGATGACAATGATATAGATTGGGATAAGCTATATCTTGCTACTGAAATCGCAAATATTAGAAATTATATAGAGGGACTTCCTCTCGGTTATAATACTATTATTGGCAAGGAAGGGACTGGCTTGAGTCAGGGACAAAAACAAAGAATCCTTATTGCAAGAGCCATTTATAAGAATCCAATGTTCCTTATACTTGATGAAGCTACTAATGCATTGGATGCAACCAACGAACTATCAATAGTGGAGAATCTTGCGAAATACTATAAAGGGAAAACCGTCATTGTCGTAGCTCATAGATTATCTACCGTCAAAAATGCAGACAGAATCATTGTTATGGATCATGGGCGAATTGTAGAGTCTGGCAACCACAATGAACTAATTTCTCAAAAGGGGTATTATTATAAGCTTATTAAAAATCAATTGGAATTATCTAAGTAATGAATTCAAAAAAGCTCGAACGAATATTTAGTTCCAAGCCATCATTTCTTATAAGATATGGCACTATCATAGTGATTAGTGTATGTATCGCGGTGTTGTCATTGCTATACGTATATTATATTGCTTGCTGAACGAGACCCAATCTATAATAATATTACAGATCAGGTCGGGCTATTGAACATATAGATTTTGTCGCTAATCTTTTAGCTATGTTACTTGGGCCTATTTTAGGGTTGGCTTATTTTATGGAGATTATCAGTTATGTAACAACAATCGGAGATCTAAACTCTATATTGAATACCAGTGCTTATCCTGAATTGACTCAGTTCTCAAACAATCCTGTCATTTTATTTATTGAATTGTCATGTCTTACAATCTATGCAATATGCGTGGCTTTTCTCTATGTGACCATGAATTTGACAGGATGGACTTATCGGACAGCTTCCGTGTATATATGCGAGCACTGCTTAAACGGCTCTGCTTTTGGAGATGGAATAGACTGGATGAGGCGGAAAAGTTGTTGCGTATTAACCACATCCGTCATCCGCATCTTTTTATCTGATGCTTGTAGTTTCAAACGGTTACAATTTGTAACCGTTTCATTTCCCTCTTTTTTTAGTCGATTTTTCAACACTTTCCAATATGTCCGAGGGTCAACGCTATCTGTCAATACGGCAACAACATCCACTACAGAGAAATACCATTCCTCTTTTTCTTCATCCCATACTGTGCGTACCTTACGCTCTTCAAATATTTTGATGCTGTGGGTTTTCATCCGGGCTTTTATCTATATCATCAATGCATTTGTAAATACAAATTTAATCAATATTTCTTTGCAATCCAAATTCAATTTCGTCAATCAAAGCCGATAGTTCATCCAACAAGTGGCTAAATATTTGGCTTTTATGAATTCGATGATTAAATTTGCATCAAAATAAAACATGATTATTATGAACGACGAAACAACCCGCCTCATCAATGAGGAACCGGCTCCAATGGGGCAATCACAGTCTAACAACACGACAAACGGGAATCCGAACAAATCATCAAAGAAAGGTGTAAAGAAAGGTAAGACAGCAATGGCTGCTGCAGGAGGTAAGCAAATGGCTTTTCAGGATAATAGTGATAATTGCTATGATCGTTATTATCTCATTAGTCTATCACATAATCAAGCATTATATCAGCTTCTTGTGATGCTGATAGATGTCGCGGAAGATTTTCGGAGATTGCCCTTTCTTCTTTTTGAAGATGCGGTTGAAATTGGAGATGTTATTGAATCCACAATCATAGCAGATCTCGGATATCGATGTGGTGGAGTCTACCAGCAGGCGGCTCGCATGTCCGAGACGCACATCTATGATATAGTCGGATATTGATTTTCCGGTGCGTAGCTTGAAGAAACGGCTGAAGGCAGTAGGGGTCATTCCTACTAATTCTGCAAGATCACCAAGCCTTATTTCCTTTTTGTAGTTGGCATCTATATATGCCTGCACTTTCTGGACTCTTCTGCTATCGCACGCAGGCTGCACTGAGGCAAAGGAGGAGGAGGCAAGTAGGCGGTAATCGCCTAACTCAGCCATTTCATTCAGAAGCCCAAGAAATTCAAGCAGACCATTGAAACCGGCATCGGTGTTGGTCAGATTCTCAAGACGTGAATATACCTTTAGGATTGTCGATGTGGGGAATACAATTCCGTTTGAACTGTCGTTTAGAAGATTGCGGATGCCCGCCAATTGATTCTTTGCAAGAAATGTTTCTCCAAAGAGATTTTCGGAAAACTGGATAGTTATCTCCCTTATATCGGTATTACTGCATTCGTGTTGCTCCCATCCATGCTCAATGCCATGTCCTACCAATACAAGATCAAAATCCCCTACAGTCTCAATCGAATCGCCCACAACGCGTCGGGCTCCCTTGCAGTTCGACAGGAAGTTAAGCTCAAACTCCCTATGACGATGCACCGGGAAAGTGAACCTGTCTTTGAGGCGGTCTACAAGATAGAAGCAATCCTTTTTAGATAGCGGGGTTATTTCGGTAATGATCTGGTCATCCATGACATGCAGTTTGGTTATAGCTGTTGCAAATTATGATAAAATAGTGTCATTTTTTGCAAATTTAAGCATTATTTCTTCAAAATGCAAAAATTATATTCAATTTCTTTGCAACTAAGACTAACTGCAGCAATAAGACGGGGTCTAAATCTCCCGGCGATCAGTGATTTTTTGGCGTGAGGGTCACTAATGGCACCAACATCTCCTCGAGCGAGATGCCTCCATGCTGGAATGTGCCTGTATAGTATTGTACGTAGTAGTTGTAGTTGTTTGGATATGAAAAGAAGTCTTCATTAGTGGCAAAAATGAAGGTGCTTGAGAGGTTTGGTGCCGGAAGCCCGAATTTCCTTGGGTCTTTGATCTCATACACCTGTTTCGGGTTGTAGTTTAGGTTTTTGCCAACTTTATAGCGTAGGTTGGTGTTTGTGTTCCGGTCGCCGATCACCTTGATGGGATTATCAACACGGATGGTGCCGTGGTCGGTGGTGAGCACAACCTTGTAGCCGAGTTCAGCTATGCGGCGAAACATTTCAGCAGCCGAACTGTGGCGGAACCATGATTCGGTCAGCGACCTGTAGGCTGCATCGTTGTTGGCGAGCTCACGTATCATTTTCGACTCTGTGCGGGCATGGCTGAGCATATCGATGAAATTCATCACTATTACGTTGAGCGGCACATCTTTTATAGTGTTGAGCTTAGCCATGAACTTCTCGCAAGCCTGCGAATCGTTGAGCTTTGTATAGGTGAATTTGTCTTTGCGTCGATAACGATCAATCAGTGTGCCGATAAGTTCCTCCTCATGATTATTCAAGCCTTCATCTTCGTCTTCCTCTACCCAAAGATCAGGAAACATATCCTTTATCTGAAGAGGCATCAGACCTGAGAAAATAGCATTTCGTGCGTATTGTGTGGAAGTAGGAAGGATGGTAGTGTATAAGTCCTCGCTGATATTGAAAAATTCGGAGAGAAGCGGTTGCACGCATCTCCATTGGTCGAGGCGAAAATTATCGATCAACACGAAACAAATCTTATCGCCCGCATCCAACATCGGGAAAATCTTCTTGCTGAAGATTTCCGGACTCATCAGGTGGTTGCGTTCGGATGTCACCCACGATTCATAATTACGCTTTACAAATTTTGCGAAATTAGAATTGGCATCGCGTTTCTGCATAAGCAGCATCTCATCCATGTTGCTTTCAGTCTCGGAAAGTTTCATTTCCCAATATACGAGCTGGCGGTAACAGTCCATCCAGTCGGTGAGAGTGGATGCGGAGTTGATGTCGGCAGATATTTTCTGAAATTCATGCATATATCCCGACGAAGCTTGCTCCGCGATTATTTTTGCACTATGCAGGTTTTTCTTCAAAGAAAGGAATATCTGCATGGGATTGACCGGCTTTATCAGATAATCGGTGATCTTGTTGCCGATTGCCTGGTTCATGATATTCTCCTCTTCCGATTTGGTGATCATGATTACAGGGATGTCCGGGTGTGACTGATTTATTCTGTTGAGGGTCTCGAGTCCTGACAGTCCCGGCATATTCTCGTCGAGGAGAACGAGCGAGATGGAGCCGTCATCAAGCATGTCGAGAGCATCCTGGCCGTTGCTCACAGTCACAATATCATATCCCTTTGCCTTAAGAAACATAATATGAGGTTTCAGAAGGTCGATTTCATCGTCTGCCCAGAGTATTTTTTCCATTTATATAGATTTCAGATTTCAAATTCCGGAGTCTCACTATTCCCTGTTGACTCGGTATTTCCGGTTGTTTCCGTGTTTTCCGAATTCTCAGGGTTCTCATTCATTTCAATATTTTCCTCATTTTCAAGGTTTCCCTTGCTTTCTTCTCCCTCAAGTGCAGCCTCGACTGCTTCCTCGGTCAGAGCCTTTTCCCCAAAGCGGAAATATTCTTCAAAAGAACGTCCTTCTTTTAGAAGAAGTTCGAAGTTATATTTCGATATCATTATTGGGCGCACCCCCTCGGGAAGCTGGAAGTCTCTGTTGACCATCACCCTGCGGTAGTTTTCCAACTCTCGCATATTGCTGAAGCCCTTTATCACAAGGATGCCGACATTGTCGAAACTCATTGGCTCAAGATCGAAATCCTTTACGACGAAGCTTGAAAAATTGAATCGCGCCACGTCATAGAGCAGCTGGTTGCCGTTGATTTCATCTCTTGGATAGGCAAGCACGAGATATTGAGGTGAATTAGGATCTCTCTCGAAATTAGCGGGCTGCCCGTCGGAGTCAAGGGCGGTCTCTGATGTTGAAAGGCGAATATCCCAGATCATCCCCCTTGTGTTGGCACTACCGGAATTTGGAACGCGCCCTTCATTCAGACCTTTCAGGATAGCCCCAGCTACATCAGTCATGTCGGTGTCGGGCCATCTGCGAAGCAGCTCTGAGAGCCGCTCCTTAAACATGGTATAGTCTTTCTCTGTCAGATATGAGAGGGCATCGATGAAAACAAACTTCGGAAGAATGGGGGATAGCGGATAATCGGTCTCCATCTTAGCAGTTATCCTATGCACCTCCTCATTGCGGTTTGCCAGGTAGTCATTATATGCGTCAGCATACAGTTTCTCTTCCACTTCATGCATCTGCCGCAGCCTTTCGAAATAGTCCGGATCTGTCATTGCCTTACCATACGGGCTGTCCGGGAAGTCTGCCAAAATACGATCTCTCCAAATCTGCATCCCGTTTTTGTCTTCCTGCCGGGCCGCCATAAGGTACATATTGTAGTAGACATCGAGTCGGTAGATGTTGTCGGGATAATCTTTCAGCAAGGTTTCAAATTCAATATGTGCTGCAGGAAAATCCTCAAGCTTATCTTTAAGAATGACACCCATGTTGTAGAGCCCTTCCTGAATCACTTCCTCTGCAGTGGCCTTTGATTCGTCGGTGATAGGCAATTGCGCCAAGTAGTATTCGGGGAAATGAGGATCTGAAGAGTGATTGGCGTCACCTGCATCTCCTTTATCGTCAGATGACTTATCTCCGGACTCATTGGCATTACCCTCTAATTCATCATCATCCTCATCACTTTCCGCTTCTTCAAATGCAAAGGATGTCTTGTTTCTGCGCCTCCAGTCGTCTTCAAGCTTACGTGCACCCCATCTTCGCTGGAATTCAGTCTTGCCGGCAGATTTCGTAGTGTTGTTGTAGAAATACCATGACTTGTCGGAATTGAATTGCATTGCATTGGTGCCGGCCTGTTGATCTATAGGGGAATTGGCCTGAGGACGATTTGCCATTGCCTCTTCGCGGGCTGCGGCCTCAGCCTCTTCCTTTTCCTTAAGTTTTAGATTTGTGACTTCTATTTCCGCCCACTCAATGCGTTCTTCCTCCGGAAGATTGGCTATCCGCAACAGTGAGTCTTGCAAATCAACATTGCCGGCATAGACCGCAAGCTGATCGAGCACATCGGAACGCAGAGCGATTAACCTATAGTTGGGATAATTCTTGGGAATTAATGGAAGCGCCTCGGAATAACATGGTTGTGCCTTGGTGTAATCGTGTTCATCGAAAAAAATTGCACCTAAGGCAAGATTCGCCATAGCCTTGTCTACGCCGTTGCGCGTTGATTTCTCCACCGCAAGGGCATACCATTTCTTGGCATCGGCAGTGTCTTTGCGCGAGAGATACAGATTGCCGATTGCATAGTATATCTGATCGAGATACTCGTTGTTGCGCTGATAGCGTGCCATAGACTTCAACGCGGCAACTTCCTTGGAAATATCTTTTCCACGATAAACCTCGCTTTGCTTTATTCTTGCGTTGAATTTTAACCTGTAGGGGGTGGATGCTCCTTTGGCGGCGTTGCCGAAGGCCTCATACGCTTCTGAATCTTTCCCTTCCTGACGGCAGGCTTGACCGAGGAGAAAATAGAGACGATGTTTCTGAACGCCATGGCTGCGATCAGCAGCGTTTCTTAGGAAAGGTATGGCCTCCGCATATCTTCCTGCCTTAAGTAGATATGAGGCTTCCACAAGATTGTAAAGATCCTTTATATTATTATTGGTAAGATCTTTCTCCTTTATCCTTGTCAGAATATTTTCTGCCTCATAAGTCCAGTCAAGGGCTGCATAGCTTCTTGCTTGCCACAACATGGCTTCGGTCACTACATCTGGGAGCCAGATGAAATGGCGGGATATATACATGAAAGTGGCTGCCGCACCCATGAAGTCTCCGTTGAAATACTGACCTTTCCCAAGCATTAGCCAAGCGTTATGGAGGAAAGGATTGAACTCATCGCGTGCCCTAAACGCCTTTTCCTTAGCCGATCCTGATTTCCGTGGAGGTTTTTTCTTTATTGAATGTAGCTGGATTGCTTTCTGCATCTTTTCGATGGTGCGTTTGAAATCTCCGGTTGGCTTTGGCAAGGTCTCATCAGCCCGGGCATCGGCAGGATGAGTGAGAAGCATTCTGGTGAAGTCGTCTTCATAGCTGTCTTCCATGTTCTTGAGAGTCTCCTTATAATGCTCGTTGCCATTGAAATAGACATTATATCGCGTGTTGAAAGCCTGCCAATTGCGTGAAATGGCAGTGTTTTTCTTAGTGCCACAGGAGTTCAGAACCAGCAGTGCGGACAAGAAAATCAGTTGAAGGATATGAAGACGTCGGGCATTCAATTTTGTTTACATATATATTCGGCGGCAATTTTTGATGCATCGGTAGTGCCAAGCCGTTTTTTCATGTTGCGGTAGCCGGAAAGCTGCCAGTCTCTTTGAGGGGAGGGTTGGAGCAGAGGGGCAAGTTCGCGGGCTATTCTGTCGGAAGTACAATTGTGAAGAAGCAATTCCGGCACTATTGAATTTGATACGATGAGGTTTGGCAGCGAAACAAATTTGACCTTCAGTATTCTCTTCATGATGTTGAAGGTGAGGCGAGAACCGTTGCCACGGTAGCATACCACCTGGGGAGTGCCGATGACAGCTGTCTCAAGAGTGGCTGTGCCTGATGTGACAATGGCAGCGGCAGAATATTTCAAAAGAGTGTGAGTCGCTCCGAAAGCAAGTTGAAGTCCGGAGTCAAGAGCCGTGGCACGATAGAACTTTTCAGGCACGGAAGGGGCGGCTGCGATGATATATTGGTAATCGGGGAATTTCTTGGCAGCTTTTATCATCAAGGGAAGATTATTGCGGATCTCTGCTTTTCTTGATCCCGGAAGAATCGCTATGATAGGTCTGCTGTCTGAAATGCCTTGCCGTTCAAGAAAATGCTTCTTTGGTGGGATATGCCCAAGCGACTGCTCAATTTCCTTGACTGTGGGGTTGCCTACATATCTGACATCCATCCCATGTTTTTTGAAGTAAGCAGTCTCAAAAGGAAGGATACTGTAGAGATTGGTGAGATACTTCTTAAGTTTTGGTATCCTCCATTCCTTCCAAGCCCAAACCTTTGGCGCAATAAGCCAGTCTACCCGGATGCCAAGCTTATGAGCATACGCAGCGAGCTTGAGGTTGAAAGATGGATAATCCACAAGCACGAGAACGTCTGGCCGGTAGTCCCTGATGATTGCTTTTGCACGTCTGAGGTTATCGAGAACAGTGGGAAGCGCCCTGATTACGGCAGAGAATCCCATCACGTTCATTTTCTCGATATGAATTTCCGGTTCGCGTCCTGCCGCACGCGACATAAGGTCGCCCCCAAGAAAGCGGAATTCAGCATTCTTGTCGGTAATCTTCAATTCTTCTATCAGCCTTGAGGCATGGAGGTCGCCGGATGCCTCCCCGGCCACAATCATATATTTCATATTATAATAAATACGTTGGAATATACGTTTTTCGTATATGAAAACAATGCGAATATTATATTTTTTCTTTATTTTTCTTCTGACATCGGTTTTTGCCGGCAGCTGTATTTCCGACGAATTCACCACATCTCCTAAAGATGTGCTATCATTTTCGTCGGATACTCTGAGATTTGACACGGTATTCACCGATCTGGGTACACCTACGGCGCGTCTGAAGGTGTTCAACCGTGCATCAAAAGCCGTAAACATTTCAAGCATCCGCATGCGGAATAATGACGGAACCTTCACAATGAATGTCGACGGTATGTCGGGCAAGGAATTTGAAAATGTCGAGATACGCGCCAACGACTCCATATTCGTATTTGTGGAATGTAGGATTGAAGCAAATGAAGACAATAGGCCTTTTCGTGTGGAGGGAAATATTGATTTCGTGACAAATGGTGTGTCGCAAAGTGTCACGATTGAGGCTTACGGGCAAAATGTAGAGAGGCTGAGACGAGTCACCATTGACCGCGATGTCACGTTTACTGCAGACATGCCGTATGTGGTTTTCGATACGCTCCGGGTTTCGGCAGGCGTTACCCTTACGTTGCTGCCCGGCACACGGCTGCTATTCCACGACAAAGGATTTCTCCAAGTTGATGGCACGCTTCAGGCAGTAGGCGAGGTTGGCAAAATGATAAGCATGCGAGGAGACAGACTCGATAATGTACTTCCCGACATAGGATATGAAGTTTTATCAGGCCAGTGGGAAGGGATAAGGTTTGGAGCCGGTTCTTTCGACAACAGGATGGAATTTGTGGAAATGCAGTCTTCCGTATCGGGGATAGTCGTAGACAGCTGTGGCATCACAGACCGCTGCAAGCTTACACTTGTCAATTCATGGCTCCATAATTCAGAAAGAAACGTGCTTAAGTCATCGCATGCCCGGGTCGATGCTTTTGGATGTTGCTTTTCAGACGCCGGTGAGGCTGTCTTGAATCTGAGGGGAGGCATACACAATATTGTGCAATGCACGATGGCAAATAACTATCTGTTTGCCATATCTCCTGAATCTATTGTCACGCTTTCTCACCTGTCGGATTCTCCTGCTCCTGAGATACCTAATGCTCTGATGCAGGCTGAGTTCAAGAACTGCATAATCTACGGCATTACATCACCATTGACACCTGCCGATTTAGGAAATACCAATGTGTATATGCGCAACGTGCTGTTTGGGGTTGAAGGAAATGACGATGAGCATTTCATAGCCTGCCTATGGGATGAGAATCCACTGTTTGAGACAGTAAGAAATGAATATTATTTCAACTATCGTCTGCAAGGAGATTCACCTGCTATCTCAGCTGGCAATCCGGAGTTTGTGACTTCGGAGTGCCTGACGGATATGGATGGTATCAACCGGCTTGAATGGGGCAATCCGGCGTTGGGTGCCTATGCACGCTGAACTCAAATCTTATGAGACGGGGTCTAAATCTTATGAGACGGAGTCTTAATATTCAGAGAACATCTTGGGCCGTATAAGAATGCCAAATCGCAGACGGTTGTGGAATTGGTTGTAGGCAAGAAGACCTTCTCCATAACCGTTGTAGAAGTCAAGAAAGAGATATTGGTTTGAATCCTTGTGGATTCGCCACCCGAACTGAATGTTGGTGTTCCAATTCATATTCCATCCCTGCCTCTTTACGAATGTAGCCGCGGCAGTGAAACGACGGTCGTTTGTGTTTAATTGGAAACCCATCTGGAATATTCCGCTGTATTTGAGAATATCCTTATTGTTGCCTCCATCCACGATTGGTATCCAATATTTGGCATGAACGGCAAGCCAATCTGTCACATAAGCGCTTCCGGCAAGTGAGACTTTGTTCCACGACCTCGATGCAAGACCGTCGCGTCCGTTGCTTTCATGCTCAAGAATAAGAGTAAGCTTGCCGCAGTATCTATCCTTGACAAAAAACGGCTTGCTCCATCCGATGCCTGGGTTGAAATTGAGGTCGCTCATAGGCATGGAGTTCTGGAAGATTTCCCAAAACACCTTTTGAGAGAAAAAGAGGTAGATATATGTACCCCACGGCAAGGTTGCGTTGGTCAGTCGCTGTGATATCGACAATTGGAATTTGACTCCTGAGTTATATGCGTTAGGCTTATGGAAGGGATCTGTTCCTAACGCGAAATAATTGTCTTTGTAAAGCCCGAAGAATGGGCCGATATCCATTGCTTTTTTAATGGAATCGGTGTTTTCCACCACGCCGTCCGCAACGAGAATCTGAGCTTGGCTTACACCGGGTATTACAGCGGCCATCAGAAACGCCACCACATAGATAAGAATATAGGGACTCTGTTTTTTCATAAGATATATCCACTCCGGGATCAGACAATTAAATCTCACCGTTTTCTGCTGCTTTCACCATTTCGGGAGAAGCTAAGATATAGATTTCCACTCTCCGGTTTTTAGCCTGACCTTCAGGAGTGTCGTTATTTGCCACATAATTCTGCATCGGGTAGCCTTTTGCCTCAATGCGGCTTGCAGCTATGCCCTTTGCTTCAAGTAAATTCTTCACTGATTTTGCGCGCGAGTCGGCAACGCGTGTGTTTGCCTCGATAGAACCGGTATTGTCGGTATATCCGCCGATTTCAACATTGGTCAAGGGATTCTGCTCAAGAGACTTTGCAAACTCTGAGAGTTCTGTCTGAGCAGATGGCTGGATATCAGATTTTCCGGTGGCAAAAAGAATACCGCCCGGGAAAGTTACCCTTATAGCTTGAAGACCATTTATTTCTGCCTTTTCAATCTCAACCTCGGGATTCTTAAGATTTTCTTCAAGTTTCTTCTGTTGCTTGTCCATGTGCTTGCCGATAATAGCTCCTACGGCAGCACCAGCACCAGCTGTGCCTTTGCCAAGATTGGTCGTGTTGCATCCTGTCATTACCATGAGGACAGCCAGGATTGAACATGCTAATGCTTTGATCTTCATCTAAATGTTGGGTTTAAATATTAGTATTCGCTATATGTGCGTTCTCAATGGAAGTGCAAAGATAATAACAATTTGGTAATTTTATGCTATATATTCATAACAATAAAAATTTATGATTGTTTATATTTTGTAGTTACATAAAAATTCCACTATATAAAACAGAAGATAATGAGTGAAAATACTCAGTCTACCCAAGGAGCAGACTCATCAAGTGAGAGACTACGGGAACTATCTTCGGCTCCAATAGGCCGGATCCTGTGGAAATATAGCCTGCCGGCTGTAGTCGGTACGGTGGTTATGGCACTTTACAACATAATAGACTCGATCGTTATTGGCCATGCCATTGACGACCCGAATGTTGTTGCAGGTATAGCGGTGACATTCCCTGTGCAGAATCTGGGAACGGCATTCGGCATGCTGATTGGTGCCGGTGCTGCAACGAGGGTCTCGATAGTGCTTGGTCAGAAAGACCATCGCCGGGCATCGATAATACTTGGCAACTCAGTCCAGCTCACAATACTGATCGGAGTGCTATATACCACGGCATTTGCAATTTTCCTTGAGCCGTTGTTGCGGCTTTTCGGCGCGTCCGATGCAAGTATGCCCTATGCAAAGGAGTTCCTGATGTGGGTTTTGCCCGGTATGGTGTTGATGAATCTGACGTTTAGCTACAACAATGTGATGCGTGCTTCCGGTTATCCGGGTAAGGCGATGTGGACCAATATGATAGGTGCGGGCCTGAATTCAATACTTGCCCCATTATTCCTGTTTGGATTCAAATGGGGAATCAAGGGAGCTGCCATAGCTACAGACATATCAATGGTTGTAACCGCCATTTTCGTCATGCAGCATTTCTTCAAGAAAACGAGCACGCTCCATTTTGAACGTGGCACATTCAAGTTCAATTGGAGGGTGATAGGCTCGATACTCTATATCGGTATGTCTCCGTTTCTCATTAATGTTGCCGGCAGCTGCATAAATGCAGTGGTCAATACTTCCCTGCTCCGCTATGGTGGCGATGATGCCATAGCATCGGTGGTTGTGTTTAACCGATATGTCACTATTTTTGTGTTTGTGGTGATTGGTATATGCCAGGGCATGCAGCCGATTCTTGGTTACAATTACGGTGCGCGGAAATTTGACCGTTTGTTCCGTACGCTCAAGCTTGCTGCATTTACGGCAGTGTGCATCACCACCCTTGGTTCGATAATAGGAGCGACTAACGCTGATGTCATTGCCAAGCTTTTCATGCAGGATCCGCAGCAAATTGCCTGTGCGGTCAATTGTCTGCATGTAACTACAGTGGGTTTCTGGATGGTGGGTTTTCAGGTTGTTGCCACCAACTATTTCCAGTCGCTCGGTATGGCGGCCAAATCAATTTTCCTGTCGCTTACCCGACAGGTTATCTTCATGATACCTGCTCTTCTTATTCTTCCTCCCATTTTCGGGCTTGACGGA
This sequence comes from uncultured Sangeribacter sp., assembly GCA_964421525.1. Taxonomy (GTDB): domain Bacteria; phylum Bacteroidota; class Bacteroidia; order Bacteroidales; family Muribaculaceae; genus Lepagella. Next base: position 44,186 of record CAYQXG010000008.1, read on the forward strand.
GTCTGGGCTTGTTTCCCGATCGGCGACTTCCTCTCAACAATTGTGGCAGGATTCATGCTTGCATGGCAGATAAAGCACATCAAGAAAGAGCAGGATATCACTCCGGCTAACGTTTGATAAGAAATGAACGATACTACCTATCATAATATATTGGAATATTTCCGGCGGATAAGCGATGGCACTAAATGGGACGGACACCTCTATGCCGTGGGCGGATGCGTGCGTGATGAGATTCTCGGAAGTGAGATTCACGATGTAGACATAGCTGTAGATTTGCCCAATGGTGGCGTGAATTTCGCTATATGGCTCTTGCGGCATAAATATCTTACGGAGATGCCGGTGCTGTTCCGTAAGTTTGGTACAGCCAAGCTGAGATTGCGTAAGTTTCCTGATGAGGAGATCGAAGCGGTGCAGACGAGGGCAGAGAAATATACCGACAAGACGAGCCGTTGCCCTGAAGTGGTGAGCGGCACAATAAAGGAAGATTGCTTCCGCAGAGACTTCACTGTCAATACACTCTACCGCAACATCAAGACCGGTGAGATTCTCGACATGACAGGAAGAGGTGTACACGACATCAGGAATGGAATAATCCGCACTCCGTTGGATCCTTATGATACTTTCGACGATGATCCGGTGCGTATCCTCAGGTGCTTGCGCTTTGCTGCGCGTTTTGGGTGGAAGATAGATGAAGCGACAATGGAAGCCCTGAAGAGCAGTGTGGATAGACTCTCCATAGTGTCTCGGGAGCGTTGGAGTGCTGAATTCCGTAAGATGCTGTTGGGAAAGAACATCAGACGTTCGCTTGGCGAATTGTGCCGCATAGGGGGGCTTAGATATATGAATCCGATTATGGCTGAGATGGCGGCAAAGAAAGCTGAGCCTGACGATATGTCTATTCTTGAATGGGGGATTGAAGAGGCTGCCAGACTTGAAGATAAAGGTGTTGATGATCCTGCTGAACGATATGCAGCTTTCTTTGGACGCCTTGGAATGTTGCGTACTGAAGTGAAAGACCGAAATGGCAATACGCGCTATCCGCGTCATGAACATATCGGGGGTAACATGGCATCGAAATTGCTGAAGCACATGGGTGTTGATGCTGAGACTGCGCATCAGGTGAAACGTATAATCCAAGCCAAGGGAGAAGTGCGCCGCAATGCAGAACTCAAAGAGAAACGGGAACGGCATAAGGCTGTTCTTATGCGCCAGCAACAGGATAAGGAGAGGCGCCGTAATGAGCGGGCTGAGAGGCATAGGGCGATGCTTGAGCAACATGAGAAATATGTGGCTGAGCATCACGAAACACACCGGCCTGGTAGAAAGTCTAATCCCGGAGTGTAGCAAGTGCTATCTGCTCAGCCCTCAACCAGTCTGCCGGTGTGTCGAGATCTACTGATCGTTCGGTCGGCATGACGTAGGGGCGTCTTGCCGGAAATTCAGAATAAGGCATCTTTCGTAGCGACTCCACATTCATGATGTAGACAGCCCCGTTATATTCCCAGACCTTGGGCGCATCCTGACGCCGGGTGTAATGACCGTCACCCTTGCTGATATGCAGATTGCCCTCTTGGTCAGTCTCAAAAGCATTGTAATATGGGTTTGTGGCGGCTTCGCAAACACTAACCACCATGTCTATCCCGGGACCCCACATGGAAAGAGCTCCGCTTATGTCTTCCGCTCGGCGTAGGGGAGAGGTGGTCTGCAGCAGAACCACTCGGTCGTAGTCTTTTCCCTGGCCCTTATACCAGTCAAGTGCATGAAGAATCACCCCGTAGGTGCCTGCTGTGTCTGTTGCAAGGCTGTCCGGGCGCATGAATGGCACTTTTAATCCATAATCTTCCACTACCTTCCTGATTTTTTCTGAATCTGTGCTTACGCATATATCATCGTCAGCTGCGCCTGCTTCGCGGGCATGGTCTATGGCATGGCATATCAAGGGTTTGCCAAGGAAGTCCTTGATATTCTTTCCGGGAATTCCCTTGCTTCCTCCACGTGCGGGAATCAGATATAGAGTCTTCATTATTGTTATGGCTTCAGTGGTTTAAAGGATTATGATATGCTGTGAAAATTAAGGAATTTCTTGATGGCTTCGGTCATAGTAGCCGGAGTGCCGGGTTTGAAGTAAGGATTTTCGCGCTTTGCAGCTATCTTTTTTATCGTTGGCGATGATATAAGCGAGAGTGCTGTTGAGATTGCGCTTGACGTGGCATCGCAATGGATTACACTCATGGCCCGTTCCCTGCCGTTTTGGCGTATCCCGATGTCCAGTGTCGGCACTCCCAACGATGCCACTTCTACAATGCCGCTCGAGCTGTTGCCGATCACTCCCTCCGATAGAGCCACAGCAGACAGATAGCGCCTCATGCCCAGCGAAGGAAGAACAATGATCCGTTCAGGATATTTTTCGGCAAATTCTTCTAAAAGTGCTATGAGAGGAACCGGGTCGGTGTCGTTGTTCGGATATGTTAGGATTGCGCCGAAGTTAACATTTGATTCCATAAATTTCTCGATTCCGGCGAGGAATTCCGACATTTGTTTCTCCGGAGATATGGAATCGAGTGTTGCGGCATGGAAAGTTCCTACAAAGAATTTTTCCGGTAATTTGCGTCCGAGAGATTCTTCCAGTTCCGATCTCGTCATGAGTTTGACGTTTAGGGCATTCCACACGCCTATAGCCCCCGTTGTAGTGATGGCTTCTTTTTTGATTCCCATGTTTTCAAGCCGACGTGAACAACGGTCGGTTTCCGCCAAATGCAATGAAGCGAGTTGCGAAATAGCATTTCGTATTGCATTGTCGATCGCCCCTTCCGATACTGTGCCACCGGCGATATGGATGATCGGCACATTGAGAATTGTTGCGGCAGATGCCACGGCAAGCATTTCGTAGCGGTCGCCAAGTATCACTACTGCTTTCGGTTGGTTGGCGGCAAACCAATCACCATATAATCTTGTGGTTTCGGCGAAAGTCTCTGCAGGAGTGTTGCCGGCAGTGGGTAGTTCTACAGGATTTTCTCCTTCCGACCTTATCTCATTTACAGTCATTCCCATCTCGGGAATGAGATGCATGTTGGAAGCCAGTACTGTGTGTGCAATTCCCTGGCGGGTCATTTCTGCAGCGAGCGGAGTCAGCAGTCCCCAGTCAGCTCGTGTTGATGTAGCAATGGCTATCATAGTTCTATCAGTTCATCGGGACCAAAATTGCGGATGGCAACCGAACCTATTGCTTTGTCCCATAGCATGGGTGAGACCCCGTTGCCCGGACGTTTTACGTATATGTTCTCTTCTGTGAGCACCTCCCCTTTTTTGATATGGCGAGTGGCGACGATACTTTTGCGTGCAATTTCGATATTGGGACGTTCGGAGTCGGTGATACGTTTCACCCCATTCCCGAGCGCTTCCTCCACATGCCTGATGGACCTCACCATTGCTTTAAGCTCGTCGGGTTCAAGAGAAGCCTTGTGGTCCGGGCCGTCCATATTTCTTGAGAGTGTGAAATGCTTTTCGATAACGCAGGCACCGAGCGCGACAGCGGCAATCGGAGCCTCAATTCCAAGCGAGTGATCGCTGAATCCTGTCTTTACAAAGAGCTCTTCGGCCATTGTCTGCATGGCACGTAGATTGACGTCGCGGTAGGGAGTTGGATATTGTGTGTTACAATGAAGCACTATGATCTGGCTTCTGGTGATAGTGGGCTTGAAACCACGGGGAGTGGTATGGTGTGTGCCTGTCAGAATTCTTATGGCATCTTCGGTCTCTGCAATGGTAGCCATTCCGGTGGAAAGAATCACCGGGATGCCCTTTTCGGCAATTTTACGAAGATAGGGGAGATTTGTGATTTCTCCTGAAGGCACTTTGAAGTAGTCTTGTCCGATTTCTGCGAGAAGATCGATAGATGTTAGGTCGAATGGGGTAGACATAAAGCCTATTCCAACTTCATGGCAGAAGTCGCTCAGAGGTTTGTAGGCAGAGAGCGGAAGGTGAATCTTGCGGCACATGTCGAGCTGCGACTCAACTATACCGGTGTTTTCTTTTTGATATTCAGCCTGAGGGGCGAATTCTGAGATTACAAGCTCCGGCACGGCAGTCTGGAACTTTACATAGTCTGCCCCGGCCTCTTTGGCTGCCAGTATCATTTTCTTGGCGGTTTCAAAGTCTCCGTTGTGGTTGACTCCCGCCTCGGCAATAATTATAGTCTTCATAATATGCAAAGATAATACTAAATTCTGACATTTCAAAACAATTTTTTGCCTAAAGAAGACTATTGGTCATCAAAAAAATGCCGGAAAATTTGGTGGAATGAAAAAAAAGCAGTAATTTTGCATCGCTTTAGCAAGGAACCCCTCGCAGCAATGCGAATGATATCCGCTCTCTTGCAGAATATGAAGCTAACCCCCAGTTTGTTTCAGAAAGGATATCGGTTGGTTCCAGCTTAGCCACTTCGGGGTGTAGCTCAGTCCGGTTAGAGTGTGCGTCTGGGGGGCGTGAGGTCGCAAGTTCGAATCTTGTCACCCCGACTAA
>CAYQXG010000009.1:0-48120 GCA_964421525.1 uncultured Sangeribacter sp.
CATGCCGAAAATCATCCCAACCCAGCTTCCCCGGGGCCTCTCAAATCTTATGAGATGGGGTCTAAGTTCTACGTCTGCAAAATTACATGTCTTTCTGTCGCTCCAAGCCTTATCCTACAAAACTGCCGATCGGGAAAAATAAAAAAACAGGGATGCCCAACTAAGAGCATCCCTGTTTTCGGGTTATATTCAATAATTACTTCTTTTCTTCGCGACGTCGTTCTATTGCGCGATGCACGTTGTGTATCTCCTTCACAGCGCAGAATGCTGCTGCTACGGTGGCTACCTTAAGTGCAAGTTTTGCAATATCGAATGCGAGGTGCAATGCACCGTCATGTTTTTCTTCATGTGCCATAATCAATGTGTTTTTTATAGTTATTAAATCATCAATTTATGTGTTTTCTATAGCATCAATCAAGATAAGGTTTCTTTAAGTTTTTCAAAGTATTAAATCAGATAAGGTCTTCAATTGTGTTTTCTTTTTGTGTGTTTCACTATTATTATCTAAGATTAAGTAAGCGCTTTATCAATGTTTCATAAATAAAACGAATCAGTTCCCGGAACGGTTCATCCGGGAACTGACGATTTAACTGATTTGTAACAATTATGTTATCTCTGAAATATTACTCAGATCTTTCACCCCTTGCATTTGCTTCACTTCCCCATTTGGAAATGTCGTGAAGCAAGGCGGTAACCGTCGCAGAAGACTTCCACAGTATAGTCGCCGGGAGTGAGGGTAGTGTTCACATCCCAGTAGATTGTAACCGAGAGTTCATCGTTGGCATACTCCACCTGACGATGTGTCGTGGCAGCCACATTTGCTCCGTCCATAGGGAATGTCACATTCCCTCCGAGCAGACTTCCCTCAGGAGTCACTATTCTCACGAAGAAATCCTTCATGCCGGGGGCAGCTGTTGTGTTCGGGCTTACGGTGAAACCAACTGCCAGCTGCTGGGCCTTTCCAATCTTCTTCTCTGTCTTTCCTTTCTTATTAAGTGCAGAGAGATAAAGTCCTGTGATATTCAGTTTCTTTGCCTGCTTCACTGTCTGCGTAAGCTCCTCATTGCTCTTCGTAGCCACAGTCACCGCGGAAGTAAGCTGCTCATTGCGGCTGCGCACCTCCTGAATCTCATTGCGGAGGCCTTCGTTTTCTTTCGAAAGCCGTTCAATTTCTTCAAGATAATGTTTCAAGATACCTTTTAGCGTAGCAATCTCGCTCTCAAGTTCCTTTATGCGGGCACGGTTGGCGGCATTGCTCTTCTTTTCCTGATTGAGTTCCTGAAGCAGACCTTCCACTTTCATTCTTGCCTGATTGTATTGCTGCACCAACGAGTCGTTGGTCAGATACATCTGCTGATCCTCATACATGTTAAAGTTCGCATTCAGTTCATTGAACTCATTGGTCAGCACCAGCCTGTCGTTGGCAAGTTCAAGCGAATCTGCCCGCGCTTCTGCCTCGTTAAGACTGATTGTTCGGCTGTTGTTGCTATAAATCAGCACTATGACAAGCGCCACGAGTGCGGCTGCCACGCCTATGGCCGAATATAATATGATCTTCTGATTCTTATTCATAATCTTTCAGGGGTGAGATTCTATCTCTTAAACGATTAAATGATTAAACAAAACACTCTATTTCTTTCAACTTGCAAAGTTAATAAAAAGTTTTCATATACTGCGATTTTTCAATTTGAAGTTGTTTAATCTAAGAGCCCATCTCATAAATTTGAGAGCCCCTGGGGTCTAAGTTTAAACAACTTCTTTTTCTATCTCAGAATTTTTGACTAATTTTGCAGTATGAATTACGTTACGCATACTTTACCCAACGGACTGCGTGTTGCCATTTGCCACACCGATGCCAAAGTTGCATATATTGGTGTGGTTGTCGGTAGCGGAAGCCGTGATGAGGATTCCGACCGCCACGGGCTTGCCCATTTTGTTGAGCACACAATCTTCAAGGGCACGTGGAAAAGGCGTTCATCTGCCATATCATCCCGAATGGAGAGTATCGGCGGTGAACTTAATGCCTGCACCTCGAAAGAGAATACAATCATCTATACAAATGCTCCCGCCGGGTATGCCGACAGAGCCATAGAACTTCTTGCCGACATCATTGCAAATTCTCTTTTCCCGGCACATGAGATCGAGACTGAGCATGAAGTGGTGATTGAGGAGATCAAGTCTTATCTCGACTCCCCGTCAGAAAATGTCTACGATGAGTTTGAAGAAAGGATTTTCCGAGGCAATGCCCTCGCCCACAACATTCTTGGCACTCCGGAAAGTGTCCGCGCTCTAAATGGCCATGAATGCAGGCAGTTTCTCGACCTTAACTATACGCCGGGCAATATGGTGGTCTACATCTCGGCCCCGGATGACCCTGAGCGACTGATAAAAAGGGTGCAGAAACATTTCGGATTGCTCAATTTCCCCGACCGCAGGCCATTGCGCAAGGCTCCGCAACCCGTAGATATATTCGATGAGGTGATCGACAACAACGGATTTCAAGCACATACCATCTACGGTGCCCGGACCTTCAACCGCGATGACCACCGTCGTTTTGCTCTTTATTTGCTCAACAATTATATAGGAGGACCCTGCATGAGCAGTCTGCTCAACTGTGAGCTGCGCGAGAAGAGAGGTCTCGTCTATGCCGTAGACAGCTTCAACTCCCTGTTCAGCGATACCGGACTATGGACCGTATATATAGGTTGCGACAAGAGCAACGTCAGGAAATGCCTACGGATTGTGCGCCGCGAACTCGACCGTCTTGCACAGAATTCCATAAGTCCGCGTATGCTTGATAAAATCAAGACTCAATATTGCGGGCAACTTCTCGTGAGCACCGACAACCGTGAGAACATGGCTATCAACATGGGCAAGAGCCTTCTCTTCAGAGGAGAAATCTACGACACATCCCACACTGCTGAATGCATCCGTGAGGTAACTGCCGACCAACTGCGCGAGGTCGCAGCCATGCTGAGTGCCGGCCACTGCTCAAGGCTCACAATCCTTTGATGAAGGCTCAATCATAAAGCGCGCTACGAAAATATCAGAACCAAGTCAAACTAAGTGGGGAGCGACCTCCGGGCGCGACGAGCCGCAAAATGAAGAATAAATGAAAATCGACAAGATAGATATCGGAGAACGCCCGGTGATGCTCGCACCGATGGAAGATGTAACCGACCCCTCATTCCGTCTTATGTGCCGTGAGCAGGGGGCTGCGATGGTATATACTGAATTTGTATCGGCAGAAGCTCTTGTGCGCAATATAAACTCAACAACTCGCAAGCTCTCGATCGACGATAGGGAACGACCGGTTGCAATACAGATCTATGGCCGTGAACCGGATGCAATGGTTGAGGCCGCCAGGATTGTGGAGCAGGCACAACCCGACATTCTTGACATAAATTTCGGATGTCCGGTAAAAAAGGTGGCCGCCAAAGGTGCCGGAGCCGGCATGCTCAAAAATCCGGAAAAGATGCTCGCCATTACGAAAGCCATTGTCGAAGCCGTCAGCATTCCTGTCACAGTCAAGACGCGCCTCGGCTGGGACTGCGAGAACAAGATTATTACAGATCTGGCACCTCGCCTTCAAGACTGCGGCATAAAGGCTCTCACAATCCACGGTCGTACACGCTCCCAGATGTACACAGGTGATGCTGACTGGACTCTGATAGGAGAAGTGAAAAGAGACCCTCGCATTGAGATTCCCATAATAGGCAATGGGGATATCAAGACTGCGCAACAGGCAAAAGATGCCTTCGACACTTATGGAGTAGACGGCGTAATGATAGGCAGGGCAAGTTTCGGGGCCCCCTGGATATTCCGCGAAGTCAAGGAATATCTGCAGACCGGCGTTGTGCCGGAAATCACCGTCAAAGAAAAATTCGCGCTTCTAAGAAGACAGATTAGGGAATCGATCGACCGCATTGATGAATACCGCGGAATCTTGCACGTCAGAAGGCATCTTGCCGCTACTCCACTCCTGAAGGGGATACCCGACTTCAGGGAGACCCGCATCAGACTTTTGCGTGCCGAGAAGGAAGAAGAACTCGAAAATTTGTTATTGGAAATAGAGGAACGGTTTTTTAATGATCAACGATTAACGATTAATGATTAATTATCAACTATTAACGGAAAACGGAAAACGGAAAACAGACAACGGACAACGAAAAACTATTATAGTATGAAGATTAGAATATTGATGATATTGGCAGTGCTGATGTGCTGCGCCCCGATGAATGCCAAGCAATTTAAGCTTCCGGTTGGACAATTCAGTAAGATTACCGTCGACGATAATGTCAACGTCGTCTACATCGGAAACGACGGAAGTCCAAGCCGGGTCACCTATGATGGAGACTCAAAATTTGCCAGGGCTTTTATCATCACTCAAAAAGGCAACAAGCTCCGCATTCAGGTGGAGACGGCTTTCGTAGATGATCCCGAATTGCCAACTCTTTATTTGTATTCAGATTTTCTTGAAAGTGCATCCATCTCGTCAGAAGCCACCCTTACGCTAAAATCGGTGGCGCCGGGAAGCAAACTCGATCTCTCGGTTATGGGAAACGGAGCTATAAGCGCAAACAATGTGCGCGACACCAAGGTTTCCGCCTCAATCAAATCGGGCAATGGCACAATCTCAGTGTCAGGAAACTGCGAGGTGGCTAATTTCAACATGCTTGGCAATGGCACAATCCAAGCCGATCGTCTCGAAGCCACAACCGTCTCTTGCAAGATGCTTGGCAACGGTTCTATAGGTTGCTGGCCTGTCAACCAATTGAACGTGCAGGGAATAGGCAACACCAAGATTTACTACAAGGGGACACCGGAAATTAAGAAAAAAGGTGGCGGCAAGCTGTTCCCTCTTGATTGGGACGGCAAGGAAATTAAAAAATGAGCGTTCTTAAAGACCGCACGGCTAAGACACTCAAGTGGAACACGGTAGACCGTGTAGCCTCGCAGGTGCTGTATGGACTTAGTGGAATCGTTCTCGCGAATCTGCTAAGTAAAGAAGACTTTGGCCTTGTAGGGGTTCTCGCGGTTTTTCAGGCTTTCGCAATCCTTTTTGTAGATTCCGGATTTGGCTCTGCTCTCCTGCAGAAAAAAGAGCCTGACGATAACGACTACAGCACTGTTTTCTGGTTCAACCTTATGGTGAGCGTGGCTGTCTACGCCTTGCTTTATCTCTGTGCCCCGCTCATTGCAAGATTTTTTGGAGCCCCGCCACTGACAGCCATGAGCCGCGTGATGTTTCTTACATTCGTACTCACCGGACTGGGCATTGTGCAGACCAACCGACTGATGAAGCGGATGGATGTTAAGCAGATTGCTATAGCCGATCTTTTTGCTCTCACTATTTCAGGATGTCTTGGAGTGGTGCTTGCAATTGCCGGGTTTGGAGCTTGGGCAATCGTGTGGCAGTCTGTTTCATTGGCTGCCCTGAAGAGCGGATGGCTTTGGATGACAGGAAACTGGACTCCTAAAGCCGTTTTCTCGCGCAACTCCCTGCGCGACATACGCCATATAGGACTAAGCGTATTCACATCGCAATTTTTCAACACCCTTTTCCTCAACATCTATCAGTTTGTAATAGGCAAATGGTATTCCTTGTCGCAACTCGGCAGCTACACGCAGGCAGATAAATGGAGCAAGATGGGAAGTGCCTCTCTGACGCAGATATTCACATCTTCGTTTGTGCCTCTGCTGGCAAGGGTGCAGGATGATATAGCCACCTTCCACCGCTACATGAAGAGAGTGGACCGTTTCACAGCCATGCTTTCTTTCCCGCTGCTGACCGTCATAGCAGCCTGTGGCGGGAGTATTTTCCACTTTCTTTTCGGAACGAAATGGGATTTGGCAATACCGCTCTTCCAGATTCTATGCATCAGGGGTATCGGCACGGTCTTCATATCACTCTATGGCAATTTCATGATGGCGCTCGGCCATGGACGCCAGCTGGTGGTTGTGGAGATAATTAAGGATGTTGCCACTGCTGTAGCCTTGCTTGCCACAGTCTTCAGCATGAGTCTTGAGGCGCTTGTGTGGGGACAACTCGCAGCCACTGCTGCAACCTGGATTGCAGCTGCTGTTATCGCTGCCCGCTCCACCAGCTACAGTCTTCGCGATTTTACTGCCGACCTTATTCCATTTGCAGCCACTTCTCTCGTTGCAGCTGTGGTTATCTTCCTGATTCCACTCCCCTCGGGCGACATAAGTCACCCGCTCAACATCACTTCGCTCCTGTCACTAACCTTGCAACTGATAGCAGGAGCTGCCTCAGTGATCGCCATGCTTGCAATGCTCCGTATTCCTGAACTGCCCGAAGCAATAGCCTATATAAGAAAAAAGAGGCAAAACCTCTGACGGTCTGCCTCTTTTCAATATCAAGAGTTCTAAGGGTTCTCAGAAAAAATTCAAAATTATCAAGGCTTTCGTTCCGAATCAAAATCCCGTGGGGAGCAGCCTCCGGATGCGACTACCGTCACCCCCAAGTCAAAATAGGTGGGGAGCAGCCTCCGGATGCCACAACCGTCATTCCCAAGTCAAAATAGGTGGGGAGCAGCCTCCGGATGCGACAACCGTCATCCCCAAGTCAAAATAGGTGGGGAGCAGCCTCCGGATGCGACAACCGTCATCCCCAAGTCAAAATAGGTGGGGAGCGATCTCCGAGCGCGACTATCGTCGCGAAGCCTATTCTAAATTCTAAATTAATTAATAGTATTTAGCAAAATCCACCTGCGACATATCTCCGCAGTCAAGGAATGCCTCATGCAGCGCAAAAGCAGCGTGCAGATGATGAGGAGTGTGAGCCTTCACACCCTTGTTGGCAAGCTTGAGATAGTCCCACATGATTTCCTTATACATCGGGTGAACGCAATTCTCGATGATTGTCTCTGCTCTCTGGCGCGGATCCTTGCCACGAAGGTCTGCCACACCCTGCTCTGTGATGAGAACCTTGACTGAATGTTCGGAGTGGTCGATATGGGAGCACATCGGCACGATAGCCGAGATCTTTCCACCCTTCTGGATCGACGGACATGAGAAGATCGAGATATAGCCGTTGCGGGTGAAATCGCCCGAACCGCCGATACCGTTCATCATCTTGGTGCCGAGAACGTGTGTAGAGTTCACATTTCCGTAGATATCTGCCTCGAGTGCTGTGTTCATTGTGATGACTCCAAGACGGCGCACCACTTCCGGGCTATTTGAGATTTCGCCTGAACGAAGGAGAATCTTGTCGCGGAAGAAATCGATGTTCTCCATGAAATGAAGCATTGCATCGTCTGAGAATGTCATGGCACAGGTTGAAGCGAACTTGCAGTGACCTTGCTCCATGAGCGCCATGACTGCATCCTGGATAACCTCGGTGTACATCTCGAACGGTGGAACTTCCGGATTCTCGCCAAGACCATATAGAACGGCATTTGCAACGTTGCCGACACCTGACTGTATCGGAAGGAATTCCTTCGGGATAAGTCCCATGCGGAGCTGCTGCACGAGGAAGTTGCAGACATTTTCACCGATCTGGTGTGTCACTTCATCTGATGGTGAGAATGGCTTTACACCCTCTGATTCATTCGATGGCACAACTCCAATGATCTTTTTCGGGTCAATATGAAGCACTGTGGAGCCGATGCGGTCTGAAGGCTTGTAGATTGGAATCTCACGGCGGTGAGGGGGGTCAAGGGGCACATAATTGTCATGGAAGCCACGGAAAGAGGTCTTATAGTAGCTTGAATATTCCAGAATCACCTTCTTAGCCACCCTTGCAAGTGTCGGAGTCATGCCGAGACCTGCTCCGAGGATAACGTCGCCGTCAGGGCTCATTTCCGTAACCTCGATGATTGCAACATCAATGTCGCCGTAGAATCCATAACGAATGTCCTGTGCAACATGGCTGAGATGTCCGTCGAAATAATTGATGGTCTGGGCATTGATACCCTTGCGGGAGTCTCCGGTGCTCTGGTAGGGCGTGCGGATGCCGATTGCATCAGCTCTTGCAAGCTCACCGTCGACATGGTCGTTGGTGGAGGCTCCTGTGAAGATATTCACCTTGAAGGGAATGCCTTTTTCATGAAGTTCCTTGGCTTTTTTTGCCAGGGCAACTGTTACAACTTTAGGCGTACCGGATGCTGTGAAGCCCGATAATCCTATATTATCACCATTTTTGATGTAGGATGCAGCCTCTTCGGCTGAAATAAAAGGGATACTCATTTGTAACGATTAAATAGTTTTTGTAATTTTGTACAAATTTAGAAAATATCTTTCAAATAAAAAATAGTATGGACTCTGTTTTTCAAATTGCAGACGATAAAATCTGTACTTTTTCCAAAAAAGTGCGTATCGAGACCTACGGTTGCCAGATGAATGTGGCTGATTCGGAAGTCGTGGCGTCTGTTTTAGGGATGGCGGGATATGAGCTCACAGAGGATGACTCGCAAGCCTCCGCCGTCATATTCAACACCTGTTCAATCCGCGACAACGCAGAGCAAAAGATATATCAGCGAATAAGCCATTGGAAAGCTTTCCGTAGAAAAGAAGGACGAAAGATTATTATCGCAGTGATCGGATGCATGGCGGAAAGGTTGAAGAAATCATTGATTGAGGATTATGGAGTGGATATCGTGGCTGGTCCCGACAGCTATCTGCAGCTCCCGGAGCTTTTCGCTGCGGCGGAAGCCGGCGAGAAAGCTATAGATATTGAGCTGAGCCTAACCGAGACCTACCGTGATGTACTGCCCCGGCGCATAGGAGGAGCCGGTGTCAGCGGCTTCATCTCAATCATGCGCGGATGCAACAACTTCTGCTCTTATTGCATAGTTCCATACACACGCGGACGTGAACGCTCCCGCGAGCCGGAAAGCATCCTGCGCGAACTTGCCGACCTGCAGTCACGAGGTTTCAAGGAAGTGACACTCTTAGGCCAGAACGTCAATTCCTACAGTTTCGAACCTGAAAGTGGCGTGAAAGTTGATTTCCCGGCTCTCCTCGCAATGGTGGCAGAGGCTGCTCCTGATATGCGGATACGTTTCACCACGTCTCACCCGAAGGATATGAGCGACACTACACTCGAAGTGATGGCATCTCATCCCAACATTGCGCGCCATATCCATTTGCCGGTGCAGAGCGGAAGCAACAGCGTATTGAAGGCAATGAACCGCAAATACACTCGCGAATGGTATCTCGACCGTATTGCTGCAATACGCCGCATACTGCCTGAAGCCGGCATATCCACCGATATGTTTACCGGCTTCCATAATGAATCGGAAGAGGATTTCCTGCAGACTCTCTCTCTCATGAGGGAAGCGGGATTCGACAGCGCCTTCATGTTCAAGTATTCAGAACGTCCCGGCACATTTGCTTCGCAGCATCTTCCCGACAATGTGCCGGAGGAGGTTAAGATTGAGCGCCTCAACCGCATGATAGCCCTTCAGAATGAACTTAGCCTCGAATCCAACCGTAAGGATGTCGGCAAGGAATTTGAAGTGCTTGTGGAAGGGGTATCGAAACGCAGCAACGATGAGCTGTTCGGACGCACATCTCAGAATAAGGTCGTTGTCTTCCCTCGTGGCAACCACAAGCCGGGCGACTTCATACGTGTCCGCGTAAACGACGCCTCCTCAGCCACGCTCCGCGGCGAAGCCCTGTAGGGATGCACCCCGGTGCATCCGCAATAAACACAACAAATAAGCCCGCTTCTCAAAGCGGGCTTATTTATTATTGCAACACATGAGTGAAGATTATTTCTTCACAGCAGTGTATTTGGCAGGATAAGTAGTCAGGTCAAGAGTAATGGTATAGGTTCCGGCTTCAAGGGTGATGTTGTCACCATTGGTCCAAAGTGCGTCAGGCTGTCCGCCGAGATTAATATCCCAACCACCGTTTGCACGGAATTTCCAGCCCTGGTCTGCTTCTACGGTGAGTTCTGCAGTCCATGTGTAGAGATCAGTAGATGGTGTCATCTCTATGTCGCCGTTCCAGTCATTGAAGGCGCCGACAAGACCCCATGACTTGATCATCTGCAGATCATAGTTCCAAGTCACTGCATTGAGATGTGCGAAATACAGACCTTCATGACCAATCTTGATGTTGTCGCCTGAGTCATGACAAACACCGTTGTAGCTAAAGATACCGCCGTTATCGCTTTCTTCAGGTGCATTGGCAGCACCGAAGTCACCGTTCCAACCGGCTACAGGTGCAAACTTGAACTCTGTGCCAAGATTGAGGAATCCGTAGTAGTCAGCATAGTCTGTGGTGAACAGAGGCATCCAGTGTTCACTCCAGTTAGACCATCCGTTGCCGGTTGCATAGAAATTCTCAACAGCTGCCTTGGTTGTGAAGCCCTTGCTGAGCATGTTGACTTCAACCTCACAAGGAACGGAGATAGCGGGAAGATCGTTCAATGATCCGTTCTTTTCAAGGTCGCCATACACAACACCGGAATTGGTGTTGTCATAGACCGGAGCAAAATACTCAACACCTGAAATTGCTCCTGCAGCCTTGGCGGAATTGTATGAGTCCTCGCTGAGGAGAATCCACTTGTCGCCTGTTGAAGATGCTTCCTTTATCACAACTGAGAACAAAGGATCATCATACTGGTTGACATCGCTATGATTCATTTTAACAGCACCGGCGAGATCCCATGCAGAACCGTCGCCCATAACCACGTAGTAGACGGGAGCGATTATCTCCGAAGGAGTAACGGGAGTGAAGGTATAGGTGCCTTCTCCAAAGTAAGTGTCAACTGTGCCGAGTCTTACCTGGTCAGTGCCGTTGGAGGCAGTAAGGATAGTGCGGCCATACATTGTCACCACCTCAGGATTTTTGGTGAAGTTATTCACATACTGAGATGCAACTTCTGCAATGTCAACAAACAGCGCGTTGCCATCGTTTATCAGCGTCACCTCCATCATCTTTGAGAAATCGGCATAGGGTGAGAGTTCGAGCTTACCGCCTACGGTGAAGCCTTCAGGAAGACCTTCTGCGCTGTAAGTAGCCACCTGCACATTACCGGCCTCCGGATTGCTTGCATTGATGGAGGGAACGGCGGTGTAGGTTATATTGGCACTGTTGAAAATCGGCTCCTGAGGATTGGTGATTGGTTGTGCCAGACTCTCCTCAATGTTGTCGCACGAAGCGAGCGCGACAGCAGCGAATAATCCGAGTCCGAGTAATGATATGTTTTTTGTATTCATATTGTAAATTCACGTTTTCAGTCAGGATGCTCCCGAGCGGGAGCATCCCGGCTGTCGGTTATTATTCAAGTCGTGCGCTATAAGGAAGCGTTGAGAAGTCAAGAATTACAGTGTGGACACCTCCGTCGGGGATATTGGGGCCATCCTGAGTAAGATTAGTCATCGGGTCGCCACCGAGGTTCAATGCCCAATCCTCATTCATACGGAATTTCCAACCGCCATCTCCGAGGTCTACATTTTCAGCCTTCCAAACGGTGTAACCGGGTTCGGGAGTCATGAATACATCGTTGCCCCAACCGTTGAAGTTGCCGACAATACCGATCTTTGTGATCGGAGTGATCGTCATGCTGCCCGCAACTTCCTCTTTCTGGCTGTTGGTATTGGTGATGGTAACCTCTACCCAATATAGACCCGGCTCCGGACCGGAGAAGTTGCCTCCGTTCTCGATGAGAGAGCCGCTCCATGTGCCATTTTCAGCCTTAACGAAGTCATCGCCTGCGCCATAGTTGCCCGGAGTGTCCCAGCTTGCTCCGTGGGTGAACTTGAAGTCACCGTCTACAACCATGTATCCTTTGTAGACATTCTCCTCAGTGGCAGGAATCTGCATAGCTGCATCGAAGTTCCAGCCGTTGGCGTTGCCCGGTGTGTAGAGGGCGTCAACCACTGCGCTTGATTCGAGAGCGCAATATTCCTTCACATACTTGAGGGTGATAACATTAGATGTGATGGCAGTCGAGGGCTGGTTAGCCACTATTGAATTAGCACGCACGTAGAGTGGACGAGGATCCTCGTCGGTATAGTCGTCAGCATTGCCTATGCCGCGCATTGCGCAGATGGCAGCGGCAAGATTGCTCTGCTTCACCACCAGCACTGCGCTGATCTGGCTTTCGAGAGGTATGATGACTGATCCGGGGATTGCAACCTCTTCGCCGTCAACATTGACATAGCTTCCGTTGATGATTGGCGAGAAATCCTCTTTAAGCGAAACTTCAAGACCATAAGTTGGAGCGAGTGTCAGACCGTAGTTCGGCTGTGACACTGAGAATGTGTAGGTTCCTTCCGGAGATAGAATCAATGTCTGATCGGCCAACGGTGGTGTGTTGAGCACGAATTCAGTGGCGGTAGAGATCTTTGGGTCCTGATCGTCCTGACATGATGCCAGACCTACAACCGCAAGAGCCGCCAGGCCGAGAATATAACTTTTTTTCATTGTCGTATTCATTTACTGAGTTTTTTATCAATAGCCGGGGTTCTGACCCAGGGTTGCTTCAAACTGTGCGGGGATTGGCATAAGTGCGCGTGTGGGAGCAAGTGCTGTGCCTTCCTCAATACCGCCTTTCCACTGCCAATTGTAGTTTGAACCTGTATACTTTCCGAAACGTATAAGATCGGAACGACGCTGACATTCCCAATAGAGCTCACACTGGCGTTCCTTGAGAAGATCGTCGGCGGAATAGGTGCTGATCGGAGCAAGTCCAGCTCTTGTCCTCACCTGGTTGTAGTAGTTTAGGCCATCGCAGCTTACACCGTGGAGCTCACATTCTGCGAGCATCAGATATGTGTCGGCAAGACGGAAGATCGGGAAGTCGATCGATACCTGGTTGGCTGCTGCGCAAAGAACAGTGTTGTTTGTATTGTAATAGTCATTCTCCTCTGTGTTGACAAACTTGATACACATGTAGCCGCTTCCGTCAGCTGTCCAGCTTGAAAGGTCGGTAAGATCTTCCTGGAACGAGCCTTCATAGATCAGACGGCGCTTGTCGTTAGATGCGAGAGCCCTTGAGAGTTCCGGGCGTACGCGGGGGCCGTCCCATCCGCCGACAGTCTCGGCAAAACCGTAGCTAACCAATGGAACCTTTGAGTTGAAAGCACCGATCGAGAGATATGTCGTGCCACCCCAGCAGGTTGTGTTGGGGCCCTGAGGAACACCCCAGAGAATCTCGCCGTTGCCTACATACTTTGAATTGCTTCCGCAGAAAAGATACTTGTACTCCGGTGCAAGAGTGATGCCGGTGCTGACAACCTGCCTGCAGGCATCTGCACATTCCTGCCACATTGCTGTGCCGGTATAGACCTCTGCGTTCAGGTAGAGCTTGGCAAGAAGCATATAGCCTGCCTCGCGGCTTACCCTGCCATATTCCTGTGATGCTGCCGGTGGTAGCATCGGCACTGCCTCCTTAAGGTCGCTTACTACGGCGTCAAAAAGTTCAGCACGGGTGTAGGTGGGAGGAATAGCGCCTACAAGTGAATTCTCGTCGGTCCAGGGACCACGGCCGAAAATGTCGATCATGTGATAGTAGCTGAGGTCGCGAAGCACACGTCCTTCCGCCTTCATCTGATTGATTTCAGAATCAGAGAAATATTTGCCGGCATTGCCGATAGTTCTCAGAAACTCGTTGCAGAGTCCGATCTGGTAGTTGATACGGGAATACATCTCATAGCCCCAGTGGTTGTCCTTGCCGGGAATGGAGAAGCCCATTTCGTCGATACCGGCGTCGTTCCAGTTTCTGCCTACTATAGCTTCGTCGGAAGTAAGTTCCTGCTGGTTGAAAAGCTGACGGGTATATACACCTGCACCTCCGTCGTCTACCGAGATACCTCCTTCGAGCACGAGGCCGCCATAAGCGCGGGCAAGTACACCCAGATATTCTTCTTTGGAAGAAATATCAAGTTTTGTATTTGGATCATCGGGCTCCACGTTCAGGTCTCCGACGCAGGAAGAAAGACCAAGCGACAGAGCAAGGCTGCCAACGATGAAATATTTATTGAATTTCATAATTCTTGATTTTAATATTGGTTGGTGATTTTATTACTGTGTCAGAATGAAGCCACGAGACCAAGTGAGAATGTGATTGGGTTCGGGTAAACACCGTTGTCGATGCCGGAGAAGATTTCCGGATCAAGACCTTTGTATTTGGTAATCACGAATGGATTCTGTACTGCACCG
Organism: uncultured Sangeribacter sp.; assembly: GCA_964421525.1. Taxonomy (GTDB): domain Bacteria; phylum Bacteroidota; class Bacteroidia; order Bacteroidales; family Muribaculaceae; genus Lepagella. The sequence goes on from CAYQXG010000009.1 coordinate 14,140, forward strand.
TAGAGGCGGAGACGAAGTTTGTCGCCGAAGAGCTCTCTCCAAGTGTAGCCGACAGAGATATTGTCGCAGCGCAGGAATGATGCATTCTGCACGAAGTAGTCGCTCATGATCTGCGGCAGTGACTCCTGTGCAAAAAGATGGGTGTTGTCCATAAGGTTGCTGAGTGGCAGTGATGAGTTGGCTGACTTAAACACGTTGGAAGCCATTGTGTTGTTGTAGACCCAGTTGCCGATATTGCTGCGCAATGTGATTCCGAAGTCCCAGTTCTTATAGTTGAAAGTATTGACCCAAGTCAGAGTCACTTTCGGATCCTTGCTGTGATAGAGATACTTGTCTGATTCAGTGATTTCGCCATCGCCGTCGCGGTCTACGAATACGCCGTCGAGAGGTTCGCCGCTCTGGTCATATACCTGTTCGTAGACATAGAAGCTGAATGCTGAGTGACCCACCTCATGCTTCTGAATTGTACCGCCGGTACCGGCTGAGATACCACCTGTCTGGGTGTCGGCACCTTCAGCAAGACGTGTGATCTTGTTCTTGTTCCAGCCAACATTGATGTTTGAATTCCAAGTGAAATTGTCGGTCACGACCGGACGTGTGTTCAAAGTGAATTCAAGACCTATGTTCTCAAGGTCGCCGATGTTGATGTTACCCTTGTTTGTCAGGTTGGAGCCTGCAGGATAGTTGGCGAATGTAAGAAGGTCTACAGTCTTACGCTTGTAGAATTCGATTGCACCGTTCACACGGTTGTTGGCAAAGCCAAAGTCGATACCGACGTTCCATGTGCGGGTTTCTTCCCACTTGATGTCTGCATTGTAGGCACCCGGAGTAACTGGATAATAGTATTGACCTCCGAAGGGGTAGCGTCCGGCAACATCTGTTGAGATGCCATATACAGGGAGATAGGGGAAGTAGTCGTCGTTGAGGTCCTGCTGACCTGTCACGCCGTAGCCTGCACGGATCTTCAGCTCATTCATAGCGCCGCGGGCAAACTGCATGAAGTTCTCGTCAAGAAGCTTCCAGCCGAGTGCCACTGAGGGGAAGAGACCCCAACGGTTGTCTTTTGAGAAACGTGAGGTACCGTCGTAACGAACCGTAGCTGTGATGAGGTATTTCTCGAAGATGCTGTAGTTTATACGTCCGAAGAATGAAACAAGCTGGTGAGGAGTTGAGTAGTAGTTGGTAGGATATGCCTGATGCCCGATATACTGGGTGAAATCCTGACCCTGATACTGTGAAGGATAGTATTGAGGATTACCTACATTGTAGATATATCCGAAGCTATGTCCCTTGTTATGGAATCTCTGCCATGAATAACCGGCTGTCACGTCGAGAACTGAACCGATTGACTCGAATTCATGATTATAGTTAAGATAGAAGTCGAGAAGAAGGTTGCGGCGGATCTGATGCTGCTTGTCGGCGCTCACACCACCGTTCTTGATAGTGGTCACGTTGTCGCTGTTGGGATCCATCTTGATTCCGAAACCGTTGTCCCATGCCTTAGGAGTGTTGGGATAGTAATATCCGAACCAGTTACCCTTCTGGATGTCGTAGCCGAGGTTAAGGTTTGCCCTGAGGTCGGTCAGGAACGGCATCTTGAGGTCGATCTGCAGGTTGCCGACACTCTGATAGCTCTTACCTTCCGATTTGTGTTCGAGCTGCTGTGAAAGCGGGTTGATAGGAGCAGTAGTGACATTGAGTGTGCCGTAAGGGGTGTCTTTGTCGATAGTTGTTCCGTCACCCTTGTATGATGTCCAGTAACCGAGATATGCGGCACCGTTCTCATAGTCTCTTACAGGAAGAGTCGGGTTCATAGAAACACAGCCGCCCATCATGTTGTCGGCATATTCATTGTTTACATAAGCACCCTTCACGTTCAGGTTGATTGAAAGAAGATCGTTCCAGAACTTCGGAGTGAGATTGATAGAGCCGATCACGCGGTCCATTGAAGTGCCGCGGAGGATACCGTTGTTGTTTGTGTAGCTCACTGCTACGCGATAGGGAAGGAATCCTACTGTTCCGCCGACACTCAGGTTGTAGTCTGAGCTTACGGTTGTGTGCAGTGCTTCCTTGCTCCAGTTTGTGTCGTATTTTCCAAGAGCGCCGGCCTGGTCAGACTCCTGGCCATATTCGTTGATGATGAAGTTGCTGAATGTGCTTGCGTTCATCATGTCGAGATACTTGCGCGGTGTGTTCACATACATGTTTGCAGTGAAATTGACCTGAGGACGGCCTGACTTACCTTTCTTGGTAGTGATGATGATGACACCGTTTGATGCACGCGAACCGTAGATTGCAGTTGCAGAGGCATCCTTGAGAATTGTCATTGACTCTACGTTCTCAGGCGAGATAAGGCTCAGAGGGTTGGAAGAGCCGGTCACACCCTTTGTGTCCATAGGGACACCGTCAACCACGATAAGAGGTGCGTTTGAGGCTGCCAGTGATGCTCCACCACGGATCTGGATATTAGCGCCGCCTGACGGGTTACCACCGTCGAGTGTCACTACCACACCCGGGCTTGCGCCCACGAGAAGGTCTTGTGCCGATGTTGCAAGGCCGGCCTCGACTTCACTCGGTTTGATTACTGCCACCGAACCGGTAGCGTCTGATTTCTTCACAGAACCGTAACCGATGACTACGGTTTCAGCAAGCATAGTGCTGTTTTCCTGAAGGGTTACCTTGATTTCTGTCTGTCCTTTTACCGCTACTTCCTGAGTAACGTATCCGACATAACTGATCACAAGAGTGGCATTTGCATCGACGTTGAGGGTGAAATTACCGTCAAAGTCTGTCGCTGTGCCGTTTGATGTGCCCTTTTCAACTACTGAGGCACCGATGAGGGGTTCGCCTGTCGCATCATCCACATAGCCGTGTACGGTGATTTTCTGCGCCAAAGCGGGAAGGGATAGTGCCAATAGCAGGGCTAATGTCACCCAGACCTTCCGGTTCAGTGTAAAACAAACGTTTTTCATGCAGGATTTTTTTTAGTTCTACATTTATATAAATTAATCACAAATTTCTTTTAGAATTCTATGTTTTTTGCTCAAACGTAATAAATCATACACATATCAGAATCATTTCTACCATCTAATTGTGTATTCCGTCGTTTGTAGATTTCAAAATTACTACAATTTTTAACATCTGAGCGACAATTTTTTATTAAAAAAATGTTACATTTTCAAAATTTAACACTTGTTAACATATTATTTTCCATTCCCCCTGATAGCTCTTAAAGTAGACTTTCCCGACGCTAATTATTTGCGCGATTAGAAAAAAACATGTAATTTTGCAACGTAATTGAAAAGAATAGAGGTTTGCTAATCGACAAGATAAGATCCGGAGAGAAACTGAGTTTCGGGCAGCAGCTGAAGCTGACAGCCCAACTGTCATGGCCCGCCATGATGGCTCAGTTGTCGAGTATGCTGATGCAATATATCGATGCCGCCATGGTTGGGCATCTTGGGGCTGACGCCTCCGCATCTGTAGGACTCGTCTCCACTTCCCTATGGCTTTTTTGGGGGATATGCTCTGCCGTGACCATGGGTTTTTCGGTGCAAGTGGCACACAGTATCGGGGCTTCTGACCATGCTCGCGGCCGTCGCATTCTGCGACAAAGCATATCCTCCTGTTTTCTTTTCAGCCTCTTGGTCGCTGCCGTGGGTGCCGCCATTGCATGGCCGTTGCCTCACTGGCTGGGAGGAAAGGAAAACATCTGCCCTGATGCCTCAATATATTTCCTGGTGTTTGTGCTTGCCCTCCCTTTGTTTACCATGAACTATCTTGGCGGTGGCATGCTCCGTTGCAGCGGCAACATGAAGGTGCCGGGAGGCCTGAACGTGCTGATGTGTGTGCTCGACGTAATTTTCAATTTCTTTCTTATATTCCCCACCCGCACAATTGCCATTTTCGGACTCGACATCACCATGCCGGGAATGGGCATGGGTGTGCTGGGAGCAGCCCTCGGCACGGCAGCGGCGGAGATTATTACAGCAGGCCTGATGATGTGGTTCCTGTGTTTCCGTCAGGATGGGCTTGCCATTTCAAAGGAAAAAGGGAGCTTCAGGCCGCAACGGGAGATTATAAGGAAAGCATTGAAGGTGTCGGCGCCAATGACTCTGGAGCACGTGGTGATTTGCGGCGCACAGATTGCAATAACTGTTATTGTTGCGCCGTTGGGCGTTATGGCAATTGCAGCAAACGCATTCGCAGTCACGGCTGAAAGCCTGTGCTATATGCCCGGATATGGCATTTCCGAGGCTGCCACCACCCTCGTGGGGCAAAGCTACGGTGCAAAACGACAGGATCTTGCAAAAAGATTTGGCTACATTACCGTAGGGATGGGAATGCTCACAATGACCGTAATGGGTGTGATAATGTATATTCTTGCGGCTGATGTTATGGCATTGATGAGTCCGGTTAAGGATATAATCGACCTTGGAGCGGAAGCGCTCCGCATAGAGGCGTTTGCCGAGCCCATGTTCGCAGCATCCATAGTAGCTTATGGTGTCATGATAGGAGTTGGCGACACTGTCGTTCCTGCAATCATGAACTTCAGCAGTATCTGGCTTGTCAGGGTCACCCTTGCCGCATGGCTTGCCCCCACAATGGGGCTTGCCGGAGTCTGGCTTGCGATGTGCATAGAGCTTTGCTTCCGCGGCGCCATATTCCTATGGCGGCTCTTCTCCGGAGCTTGGCTTAAGAAAGGGCTGTAGATAATGATAAATGATTAACGATTAATGATTAATGATAAACGATTAATGATTAACGATTAATGATTAACGATTAATGATTAACGATTAATGATTAATGATTAACGATTAATGATTAATGATTAAATATTTATTTTGAATCCTTAATTTTAATCTCGTTAAGATCCTGAGAATTCCGGCTCCCTTAGCGCCCCTAAAGCCCTTAGCGCCCCTATCTCCTAAGACTGAAAACTGAAGACTGAAGACTGAAGACTGAAGACTTACTCCCTCCTACTCTTCCTCCAACCCCTTGGTCTCTTCGATGATGGCGTCATTAGTCTTTTGTGCCTTGTGATAAAGGACCATTACAAAGATTCCACCGATGATTCCGCCGATGATTCCACCGATAGCGCCACCCCAATTTACTGCCGAATCATCAGAGTGCATGACTGCCATTGAAAAAAAGACAAGCCAGATAATCGCCAGAGGAAGAGCAATACACGTCTGGACGAAACGCTCCTTCTTTTGCTTGATAAGCAGCTTGCGCACTTCAAGCATGGTGTAGGTGCCGAAAATTTTTGGTGAGACTCTGAATGTACGCCAGTCTAACGCAGTGTCTATAGCTCCAACTACTAAAAATGTAACTGCATACCATTGCGATATCTTGAAAAATGCACATGCAGCGGCAAAGAACAGGTAAAGGAAAGGGAGCATGAAGATTTCCGCCTTAACAAACGTATTCAGCCATGATGAACGCTGACGCATCACGGTGCGCATAAGGTTTTCATTCACTATCTGCTGCTTGTCGAGATTTCTCTTCATAGCAGCCATTTCTTCACGTAATATATCGAGTTCGTCCATATTCTTATAATGATTTCAATTTGTCTTTGATTCTTATTAGTCTCACCCCCACCGCTTTTGCCGATATGCCGACAATGGCGGCAATTTCATCGTAGGGCAAATTTTCAAGCCATAGCAACACGATTGCCCTGTCGTAGGGTTCAAGCCGGGAGATTCGCTCATGGAGCATCTTTGCCTGTTTGCTTTCGGGCGAGTCGCTCCCTATGACTTCGGGAGAGATGTCGAGCGGAACAGTCTTAACTCGTTTCTTGCGCTTGTAAGAGATGCAGGTGTTCATGCTCACCCTGTAGACCCACGAACGCAGACTCGCATCGCCACGGTAGGAGTCTTTTCCTTGCCATAGGCTTATCAATACCTCTTGAAAGAGATCATCAGCCTCTATTTTTGTCTCCGTAAACATATAGCACACCGAATAGATGGTGCTCTTATGCTCCATCACAAGGCGCTCGAAGTCAAAGGTCTGATTGTTTTTCATTTTTGCAGTTAATATTGATGTTCGAATATATAGACGCAACAACCTCGATAAAACTACATATACACTCAAAAAAATTAAGGCAGCCTTATATGCAGCTGCCTTATTTTTTACTTTTTCATTTTTCCTTGGATAAAGTCAGAAGCTTTTTCCTTGATGTTTTCAATAACTTCCTTGCCTTGTTCTGACTTGGCAAATTCCTGTACTTTCTCGACTACTCCCTTCAAGTTTTCGTCGTTCATGAGGCTCGCAGCCTTCTTCTGGATGTCTTCAAACATAATATTCGAGTTTAAGGGGTGATAACCTAATAACGCACACATCCCCTTTTTGGTTTAGACCTGTAGGGATGCACCCTGGTGCATCCGCCCAAAAGCAATGGTATGAACCCGATATATCGCGTCCCTTAGGTTGTTTTAGTCAATTGAAGAGGTTATTGCGGACCCGGTCAAGGAAAGCTTTCATAGCCACCGAATCATGACGGTCTATAATTCCTTTCAGTTCCGTGAGGTGCTCTTGAATTAGATCGAGCTGTGAGGAAGTGTGGGGGTTAAATAGAATCTCCGTCAGCAGAAAATCATCTTCATTCATAAGGCCATGCGCTATCGCCATGTGGCGCTTGAAAGTAGTGCCGGGGGCATCCTGATGCTTCATCACGCTGCCAAATACCAACGTGGATGTAAACGGAATCGAAAGGGAGTAGGCGATTGTCTCGTCGTGTTCTGCAAAAGTATAGTCTTCGATATGCAGACCAAGTTTCTTATAGAGGGATCGGAAAAATTCCTTTCCTTCTTCATCTCCTTCCTTAATAATTATGGCATTCTCGCTTGAAAGATTGCTCAGAGAGGCGAAAGTGGGGCCAAACATTGGGTGGGTGGAGACAAACCGATAACCTTTTTCGGCATAAAACTCGGGAAGGCCGGTCTTTACGCTGGCAATGTCGCTTAGTATTGCACTCTTAGGAATATAGGGAAGGATTTTCTCGAAAGCTTCTTTAGTAAATTTCACTGTGGCGGCATTAATCACTAATTCCGGCTCAAAGGGGAGAGCCTCTTCCGGCGTCATGAACCGCTGCACATTGAAAGTAAATTTTAAATGTTCAGGATTCGGATCGTAGATAGCCACCTCATGGTCGAAGCTGAGCAAATCGCAGAAAAACGATCCCATCTTCCCCGCCCCTAATATCAGTATTTTCATAATTGTCTTTTTTTGAGATGCAAAATTAAGAAAAAATATTGAGTTACATGCTTATTTTTAAGTATTTTTACTAATTTTGCATAAAATACATTATGATTCTTTTATGATGAATGAATTAATTCCAAATTATGGCCAATATAAAAATTTTTTAGCTTATCAAAAAACAGATTGCATCTATCAGATTACCTACTATTTTTGCAATAATTTCCTGGGAAAGGGCGACCGGACAGTTGATCAAATGATACAGGCGGCGAGAAGTGGAAAGCAAAATATCATAGAGGGAAAAAGCGCGGCTGCAACTTCTGCAAAAACCGAGTTACGCTTAATTAACGTGGCTAAGGCAAGTTTAATGGAACTTTTAGAGGATTATGAAGATTTTCTAAAAACGAGAATGTTTCATCAATGGGAAAAGGGTTCATCTGAATATGAGGCTATGAGAAAGCTTGGACGGGAACATAATGAAGCTTCATTTTATATGAATCTAATTCAGACTCGACCTCCTGAAACCATAGCAAATATGGCCATTATTCTTATTAAACAAACTGATTATATCCTATTTAGATTATTAAAGCGCCTTTCTGAAGATTTCTTAAAGAATGGAGGCTTTTCAGAAAGGATGACAAAACTTAGAAAGGATAAGAGAGGGTATTAGGGGCTTTAGAGGCCTTAGGGGCCTTAAGGGCTTTAGGGACATTAAAGATGTAATAGAATTTGCATTATGATAACAGGAATAAGCGGAGGTATAGGCAGTGGGAAGTCGGTGGTGAGCCGGATTCTAAGGCTTCGTGGCTTCGCAGTCTACGACTGCGACAGTGAGGCAAAAAGAATTATGGACTGTTCTGAAGAAGTCCTTGAAGCACTTCATAGCAGATATGGAGAATCCGTTTGCCCACCGGGAGGACCGATATGCCGTTCTGAACTCGCACGCCGACTTTTTGGCAGCGATGAAGAACGGCTGTGGCTAAATTCTCTTGTCCACAGGCTCGTCCGCGAAGACATTGGGAAATGGCATGATGAGCAGACGAAGAAAGGGAATGAAATCTGCTTTGTGGAATCAGCTATTCTGGCATCTTCAGGTCTGGCTAAGATGTGTAGTGAAATCTGGCTTGTGACAGCAAGCGATAATGTGCGAATTTCACGGGTTCAAGCTCGCGACTCACTTGATGAAAAGGAGATATGCAGACGCATAAGAAGCCAGGAGAATGAAAATCAGCTTTTGTCTGAAACGGATATTCCAGTCCGGATTATCGATAATTCCGGTTTGGAACCACTGTTACCCGCAACCACGATGACAACGCCGTGAACAATACAGGCTCCGGCTACCAAGCCAGAGCCTCAATCCGCCGGAGCCATCCATTCCTGAACTTGCGGTTACGGAGCCGGCTTGCGCAGATGCGCTCCGTGTAGGCAATGCGCTCTCGCTTCAGCAAGGCAAAAAGAGCAGCCGGCTCGCGGGAATTTACAGCACCCAGTGTCTTAGGGCCTACAATCCCGTCGGCTGAGACACCAAGTGCTTTCTGTGGAATCGTGATTCCGTAGCTTCCACTCGTCCACACCCAGTCTACAAGCATCTCTGCCACCGGCTGCGATGCTATTTTATCTGCTTGCCAACGATCCCAAAACATTGTCTTGAGTATATCCCGCCATTGCTCATAAGTCAGGTTCCGGAGTCCAACGGCTTTTGACACCCCCATCCCCTTCTTTCGGCAATATTCCTGATAAGTCTTCAGAGTCACACCAACCATTGTCTGGCCGCCGCTGTCGTCCGGATCATAAGAAATGCCTTTCTTTCGAGCTTTCTCATAAAGAGAGATAAGATTCATATTGTTTTTTTCAGAAACTCCCGTCTCGAAATATATGATGAATGGAATGAGTCTATCAATTATTGCCATAACACCTGTTTTTCCCCCTTAGAAGCACCACGATTAAAAACCCCGCAACAAGCAAGGCAATCAAAAATAGGGCATTATAGGATTTAGCTCCGGATTCCCGGTTCTTCTTCTCCTTAACAGTAGAAATAGACGCAGATGCTTGTGACGCCTCAGCAACGGAATGTGTCAGAGTACTGTCTGAAATAGAAACTTCTTGAGTCCTATTCGCAATTGTTGCGACATCCACAGCTTGTAAAGCCGCCACTCCCGTCAGTGTCACCCTGCCGTCAGGATAAAACTCTATCTCCCCGCCATCTTCAAGAAACTCAACCCTCTCCCCTCTTTGCTCTGAAAGGATGCTGACATTCGAATTTTCCAATTGGTTTGAGACCTGCAAGACCTCCATCCGCGAAGAAACGCTATCCGAGCAACTGAATTCTTGCTCCTCTATAATCATTTCCTTATGGCTCCGGCATCCCACAATCAACAAGACCGCACAAACCATAATTATTCTCCTAATAATAAACAACATACAATTCACCATTAATTCATAATTAATCATTAATCACTAATCACTAATCGTTAATCACTAATCATTTATCACTAATCGTTAATCATTGATCGCCGGCTCTCGCCGATTGCAACCGATAACGAGACATTTGCGGGCATCCGCATCAGCAAGCTTCAGCTCCGCCTCGTGCCTTCCATGAATCTCGCCAATACGCAAGCTCTGCTCCTCACGCAGTTCAGCATATAGGGCATCAATCTTTGCATCGCGCTCTGCAAGTCGTTTTTCAAGCCAATCAATCTGCGAACGTCCGTTTTCATTCTCCACCGCCACTACCGAAGCCACCTCCTCGCGATGTTTCAACTTTCGCGTTTGCAACCACCGTATTGCCTCCATAAGGCCTTGCACACCGCCTATCGTGCCGGCGAGTGCCATTACATCTGAGATTTCCATTTTCAAAATTATTTTTTGCACAAAATTAAGGCGACCCGGAGACCCGGCCGCCTTATCTTGCAAAAATTTCAATCATCGAAACTTTTAAAATCCGCATATTTTCAGTAATTTTGCATAGAAAAATCTCACATTATGAAAACTAAACTTATAACCCTCTTTCTTCTGCTTTCTGCGTTCTTCAATCTTAATGCAGAATATATAGTGCATCCGTGGGAAGGAAAGACCGTGGCATATTTCGGTGATTCCATCACTGACCCACGCAACAAGGCAAGCGACAACAAATATTGGAATCTCCTAAAGGAATGGCTTGGAATCACCCCTTATGTCTATGCCGTAAGCGGCAGGGAATGGAACGATATTCCCCGGCAGACAGGACTTCTAAAATCAGAGCATGGCAGTGACTTCGACGCTATTATGATTTTTATGGGAACGAACGACTATAACAACGCCGTGCCTCTCGGAAGATGGTATGACGAATCAATGCAGACAGTGGAATACGGACATCGTTATGAAAAACGCCCTGAAGCACGTATGCATAGGGTGCCTGCAATGGATCCTGACACCTACAAAGGGAGAATCAACATAGCCCTTGATTCCCTGAAACGTACTTTCCCCGACAAGCAGATAGTGCTTCTTACCCCCATCCACCGCAGCGGTTTCTATGCCAATGAAAAGAACTGGCAGGTGCCGGAAGATTATGCCAACAGATGCGGTGAATATCTTGATGCTTATGTAGATGCTGTTGTTGAAGCCGGTAAGATCTGGTCGGTTCCGGTGATAGACCTGAATTCACTATGCGGATTATATCCCCTTCTTGATGAACATGCCCCCTATTTCCATAATGCCGACACCGACCGCCTTCACCCCAACAATGACGGCCACCGGCGCATGGCACGTACCCTCTACTATCAGCTCCTCACAATCCCCTGCACCTTCTGATCATTCACAAACCGAGCGCAACTAAAACCCTGAACTAAAGGCTCAGACACCAAGACCGGCAGATATGTCTTAATGCTATCATTCCTTTAACGCAAAATTAGCAAAAATGTGCTGAATACGGAAATATTAGCAGATAGGCTCTCAGAGTATACTCATGGAAATATCATCGCATGTGCAAAGATAGCACATAATAAAAAAGGCGACTTCCGAGGAAGTCGCCTTTCTATTTTAAATTTTGCAATTCTGCAATTCAATTATGCATTAAGCATTATGAATTATGAATTAGCATAATTACTTGCGGATAAACTTCTTACCGTTCTGGATAAGGATACCCTTAGCGTCAGCGTTAACGCGAACACCCATCACGTTGTAGATAGGAGCGTTCTCGTCGTTGTTATCAACAGCCTGAATTCCCTCAACAGCAGCAGCAGTTGCAAACACTACTTCAGGAAGTTCATCCTGTGCAAGGTAAGTAACAGCAGGTTCTTCTTCTGAATCAGTGAAGACGAAACCTGCACCGACGCATTTTGTGCCAAGACCTGAGAAATAATATGAGTTGCCTTTAAGCACATTAAAGGTCAAGAAGCCGGTACCTTCACCCGGAGCCTTATCTAAACCAGCAACCTTCCAGGGGAACTCAGGCTTATCCTGACGGGGCTCTATATCTACCATAACAGCCGAGCCACCATCCGGCTTAGACTCTGCCCAAACTTCGTTGCCATCTGCATCTTTCCAAAGTTTAAGACCTTCAGCATTCTTAACCTGCTCCGTAGCAGCGATGAAATATTTGGAAGCATCTTGTGCGCCGAAATCAATATAGCCTTCATCATCACCTGAGGTATGGGCGGGAAGAGAGTAGTTAATCTTATAGTCGGCACCGGCTACACCGAGAGTGTAAGGAAGAGCTCCGGTCTTGCCTTCAAAAATTAAATACTGCTTGTTTGGATTGATATTGGTGAAAACGGTCATCCAACCATCTTTCTTGGCTTCAATCAGAAAGACAGCACCTGCTGACATCACACCAGACTGATAGCTCACGAATGTCGGATTTGCGTTACCCACAGCACCGCTGAAGTCGCTGAGTTTTATAGGTTCACTTTCACCTACTTTGACTGTTTTGTAAGTTTTACCGGCACTTGATGTTCCCCAGCTGTCATCATAAGCGAGTGCAAAAGATCCTGCTTCGTTGTCAAGGAGAACTGTACCTCCTGCAATTGCAGCCTTGTCTTTTGCGAGACCTGCTGCCGCTGCATCTTCAGCAGTAACAAGACCAATTACAGTCTGAGCACTTACCATGCTCGCACATGCAGCAAAAGATAAAAGAAGTAATGATTTCTTCATGTTTTGATTGTTTAGATTGTTAATTAATTATTTGTTGTTTGACAGCAGCGGGGCGAACCCCGCTACTGCTTTTAATATTATTGTTTTCTGCCTGAGAAGCTATAGACAAATTCCACCTCCCTACGTCCGCTTCTTACAATCTTGTTGTAGTTCATAGAAGCCACACCTTCCGGACTAACCTTGCCATAGAATGTAGTGCCAAAAGGATTACTCGCATAATAGTTCCAATATGTAAGATCACCTGAACTCAACCTCGTGATATTGCACACTGATGTGTCTTCATTGAGACCAAGTTCAATTCCGTTTGCAGACACGGTCATAACAGAAACGTTGTTCCCTTTTTCCTCGTCTACAGAAAATGTGATTGAACCTGACCCGGTCTCAACTGCATTTGTTTCTAAATTAGTCCGTGTCCATTCTCCGACGTAAGTGCCTGCAACGAGTTTCTCAGCATTGTCAAGGCCGCCGGTTGAGGGTATCTCATCGTGCTTGTCGTCGCATGCAGTCAGCCCAAGCATCAGCGCTATGCAAAAGAATATTGATTTATATATTGCTTTCATTTTTCGTTGTTTTTTGATTTTTTAGTAGCCCGGATTCTGATCTGCAGAAGTGAGTGCGGTGTTGTTGTCGATTTCAGACTGAGGTATCGGCCTGTACCATTTGATCTCACCCTGAGCGTTACACATCTTGCTGACCTCGTTCATGAAACGGCTGAATTCGAGATTGTATCTCACAAGCTGTTTAGTGCGGCGAAGATCAAAGTAGCGGGTTCTCTCTGCATAACATTCACGTGCACGCTCGTCAAGAACGAGGTCAAGAGGAACGAATGTGAAGCTCATGCTTGTCACGTAGGGAGCCTCATAAGCACCGAAAGATGCGAGTTCAGGAGCACCGGCTCTCTTTCTTACTGCATTGATCTTTGCAAGAGCGGAAGCCTCATCTCCGGCAAGCAGATATGCCTCAGCTGCCACAAGATACATCTCGCTGACGTGGAGCAACGGTATGTCGCGGTAATCCTGACCGCCTGTCACTGCACCACAAGTCGGATCGTCATACTTGGTGACGGTTGTGCCGTTGTTTGCTGACTCGCGGATGAAGTCAGTATATTCTACAGTCTTCTTTGAAGGCATTGTGCCGTTGGTATTGAACTCCCATTTGGTAACTGTAGTACCTGTTATGATGGCAGCAAACGGTTCGTTTACACCGTATGTGTTCATCGCAAACTTTACTGCCTGACCGCTTGCCACGATCTCACGGATATCAGCCTCTGCCTCTGCCACTGTAGTTGCAGGTGAATAGAACTTCAAGGCAATTGGAAGAGTCTTCTGAACTTCCGGAGTGCTGTTGTACCATGCCATGTAGCCCTTCTCCCAATCTGCATTTGTTCCGTCAGGTTTCGGCGCGTTATACATGGTAGTCATGAAAGTACCTTCAAAACGGGTATCACCTTTCTCAAAGAGACTTGCAGACTTAGCCGACATCACATTCGTACCGCCTGATCCGGTGCCTTTAAGACCGGACTGGATGCAGTTGCCGAAATAAGCGATGTAGTTGTTCATCATGGAGTGACCGCCATTCGACTTGTCGCCGGGATATCCGTCACGGTCATACTGAGCGGAGAAGATTTCCTCTTCATTTCCTTCGTTGTCCCATGCCCACTTCTTTGCGAAGCTCATTGTGAGCTGGATGCCGTTGATTGCCTTTTCAGCCCAAGCTGCAGCTTCCTTGAAACGTTGGGTGCTCTTAACATTGTAGGTGCCTTTTGCTGCATCCACGAGATCTGTATCAAGGTCCCAAGCGGCAGCGAGTGCAATCTTAGCTGCTATTGCAGCCACAGCCTGCTTGCTTGCGCCACCCTTATGATCCTGAGCGGGAAGAGATGAGTTGTTGTAAAGGTCCTCACACTCTTCAAGCATCTTTGGATAAATCTCCTCAAGAGGAGTCCTTGGGAAATCGCGCTGTGAGTTCTGAATATACCAGTCTACATAAGGAACAGCACCAAACTGCTGGGTCATGTAGTAGTAGCCGAACACACGGAGGAAACGACCCTCTGCCTCGAGAGTCTTATTGTCGCCGGCAAAGTGGATCATAGCGTTTGCCTTGTTGATGCCGCCCATCACCTTCTCATAGTAAGTCTTTACTGTACCATTGTCAGGTGTGGTCTGGAACATGGAGAATGTTCCGTCATCACTCGCACGGGGATTGATATAGAGGTCGGCAGCCTGATCGAGAAGCTCGATCTGAGTGGCTACATATCTGATGGCATCGTAGGCCACCGGACGGATCTGGTCGGGATGCTCGGCAAAATATATCTCGGAATCTTCCGGACTGGATAGATTTTTCGCATCCAGAAAATCGGAACACCCTGTCATAAGGAGCGCCGCGCCAAGTCCGAAGATTGAATATGCTATTTTTTTCATTTCTTGACTCCTTTTTAGAATGTTATGTTAGCGCCAAACTCATAAGTGATTGTGCTCGGACCGTCGTTCTTGCCCGCTGCATTTGCCCATTCCGGATCGAAGCCCTTATACTTGGACCATACAAACGGATTAGAGATATTCACGTAAAGTCTCAGCTTGCTGCAGCCGATCTTCTCGATGATCTGCTTGGAGAATTCGTAACCGAGAGCGATGTGCTGAACTTTCCAGAACGAACCGTCTACCACCTGACGAGCACAGAACTTGGTGTCGGTGCCGAGGCCGAAATAGGAACCGACCGGGCCAAGACCGTCGTTACCACCTGCATTCACGAGAGGCCAGCTGCCATAGTGAGTCTGAGTCTGATAAACCGGGTTGATAAGCGTACCGTCGGCACGAACGCCATCTGCATCGAGAAGCATACCTGCCGGGATGTAGTTGTCCATCATCACCTTGCCGCGGCCACGGTCGTGCCAGTCAAATGCGTCGCCTGCTACAAATGGAGATGCCACTTTGAAGCCCTGCTTAGCATAGATGGAGAAGCCGAGGTCGAGAGAACCACCCTTCTTGGGCAAACGATATGTGAGGTTGGAAGTGATGGAGCCTGTGAACTTAGGATTGCTGTTGAAGATCACGCGGTCTTCGTCGTTCCACTTGCCGTCGCCATTGACATCACGGATAATGGGCTGACCTTCTGCCTGACCGTAGCAGATATTGTAGAAGTCACACTCCCTCATTGTAGAGCCGGGAGTCAAGCCCTTTTCTCTTGCTATCTGAGTATCCGGAACAGTCATATTGCGGTCTGAAACGATACCGTCCCAAGCGTATGCATATACATTGTTGACCGGTTGCCCTACGAAGAGACAGCTTGATGCGTTGCCACCGATGATCTGGTCAGACACTCCATTGATCTGAAGCACCTTGTTGTTGTTGTGGGCGATATTCAATGTGGTGGTCCATGTCCAGTCGCGTGTGTCGATGTTGGTGGTTGTAACAGAGAACTCAACACCTGTATTCTTTACAGAACCCACGTTGGTGGTCATAGTGCCGCCGCCTGATTCGAGCGGGAGATCCACCTTATAGAGAAGGTCTTTCGATTTCTTGGTGTACCATTCGATTGAACCCACAATCCTGTTGTTGAGGAAGCCAAAGTCAAGACCTACATTCACCTCATGAGAAACCTCCCAACGGATGTCGCGGTCAACGATGCCTGAAGGATAGAAACCATCAACATAGCTGCCTCCGAATGGATAGAAACTTGATGAGTTGACACCGACGATAGTTGCATAGTTGCCGATACCACGGTTGTTACCTGTCACACCATAGCTGGCACGGAGTTTCAAGTTGTTTAGCCACCACTTCTGAAGGAATGCCTCGTCGGCGATGTTCCAACCAAGCGCGAAAGATGGGAAGCAGCCCCAACGGTTACCTTTTGCAAATTTTGAAGAACCGTCCCAACGCACTGTTGCAGTTGCCATGTAGCGTCCTTTCCAAGAATAGTTGGCGCGGACTGCAAATGACTGCATGCTCGATTCAGAGAAGCTTGATCCTACGGTAGCTTCACCCTTCGTACCGGTGCCAAGATTCCACCATGCAGTGGATTCAATCGGTTTAATTGCAGTCTCCTCATAGTTCTCAGAATTACTCTTTTCTGATGAATAGAGAGCCATTGCATTGATTGAATGGTCGCCGAAGCTTCTGATGTAGCTCAGCACGTTGTCCCATGTCCAACCGTAGCCGGTATTGTTCTTGACAGTTGCGCTGCGGGTATCATTGTCAACCCATGTGTCGCCTGTAGCGGGATTGGTGTAGCCGATATACTGGCCGTTGCGGTAAGATGTGTAGGTAGGAGAAATAGTGGTCTTGAAAGTAAGACCGTCGATGATATTGAACTGAGCGTAGATGTTACCGAGAAGACGATAGGTCTTTCTCTTCTCTACTGAGTTCTTCATGCGGTCGAGCGGGTTGATGAAGTCGGAGAACTGGTTGGCATCGGTGCCAAGAGTTGTCTTATTGCCCGGGAAGTGGATAGTGTTGCCCTCATCATCATAAGGAATCATGTAGGGGTTAACACGATATGCCTGAGCAATTGCATCGCCGTCTGCATAAGTATTGTTGATCTGCGCGATATTGAAATTGAAACCTGCGCTGATCACCTTATTAATCTTTGCATCGACACTACCCTTGAATGAATAGTTGGTCTTGCTATCACCCTTGTAGAGACCCTGGACGTTCTCATAGCCGAGACCGAAGTGATAGTTCACAGATTCGCTTGCGCCTGAAACAGACACATAGTGGTTCTGCTGATGACCATCCTGAGTCACGAGACCGGGCCAATAGTAAGTGGCATCGTTAGCAAGCATCTCTTTCATGATATAAGGAGACTCAATATCGCCCTGCGACTGCTGGAGAAGTGCCTGGCCGAGACCCATTGAAGAAGGAAGAATACCGAAAGTGGTCTGCGGCTCCCATTCGTTCACACCTGCAACAGGCTGGGTGAACTTCATGAGACGATAGCGATACCACTGCTTACCGTCCATAAACTGAGGCATGCGGGTGGCATGGCTGATACCATAATAACCATCATAGGATATCTTGGCCTTAGTTCCCTTGTTGACATTAGATCCGCTCTTGGTGGTCACCATAACGACACCGGCTGTTGCACGAGAACCATAGATTGCAGTAGAAGATGCATCCTTGAGAATGTCAATACGCTCGATATCCTGAGGATTCAGGAAGGAGATATCGCTTGTCTGGACACCGTCAACTACATAAAGAGGAGTTGTGCTTGAGTTGATTGATGACTTACCACGGATCTCAATAGAGATATCGCCGTTGGTACGACCGGTCTGCTTGGTGATGCTAACGCCGGGGACTGAACCCTGAAGGCTCTCGAGCACTGAGGCTGAACCTTTGGCGTTGATCTGCTGAGTATCAACAGTCGATACCGAACCGGTAAGGTCTGATTTCTTGATCTGGCCATAACCGACAACCACCAGCTCGTCGAGAGCCTTGGAATCCTCGCTCATGGTCACATCGATTTTTGTGCGTCCCTTGACTTCTACTGTCTGTTGGGTGTAGCCAATGTAGGAGAAGACAAGTTTTCCTTTTGATGGCACATTCTTCAATGAATAGTTGCCGTCGAAATCTGTGGCTGTTCCGTTGGATGTTCCCTCAACCATTACGGTAACGCCAATAAGAGGTTCGCCACTGTCGTCTACTACCGTACCGGTAACATCGACATTCTGCGCGAACACAGGAATCGCCAGAAAAAGGGCGATCAGTGTCAGGAACATCTTTCTCATTGCTGAGACAGCACCTGATCCCTGTCTTTTTGATGTTAGATTAATTAAATAGGTCATGATCCATGTTTATAATGTTTGTTATTATTTTAATATAGGTATGACGCAACGGGGTTAATGCCCCTATTCTGTAAATCCAGTTATTAGTTGGTCGGTTCTTACGTTCGATTTTTAGGTTAATCGCACAAAATTATATAATCTTCTTAAAATATCCAAAAATTTCTTCGGTTTTTATTTAAAAATCTCTAATTTTTGTTCAAATCAGTAACATCACCCCCAAAAACTTGCATATCCCGAATAATATCCGTATCTTTGCAGATTAGACCCCGTCAACGGAAAACGGAAAACGCATAACATAACAAACTAAACCATACATCATGAAGAAATCTTTACTTATAGCAGGCGCACTTGCATTGTGCGCACCGGCTTTTGCCCAAGACCAGGCACCGGCATTCCCGGGAGCCGAAGGGCACGGACGGTTCACGACCGGAGGGCGCGGTGGACAAATCATCCACGTCACCAATCTCGACGACAGCGGCGAAGGTTCGCTCCGGTGGGCACTCAGCCAAGACGGTCCGAAGACAATCGTATTCGACGTAAGCGGATATATCGACCTAAAAAGCCAGCTGAATGTATCCTCAAACACCACTATCGCAGGACAGACCGCTCCCGAAGGGGGAATCACCCTCAGATATTACACATTGTATTTCGGCAACTGCGACAACGTGATTGTCCGTTTCATCCGCAGCCGACGCTCACAGGTGAAAGATGTCAACGACGGTGCCGACGCCACCTGGGGCAGACGTAAGAAAAACATCATCATCGACCACTGCTCCTTCTCATGGAGCATCGATGAGGTCGCTTCCTTCTACGACAACCGAAACTTCACTATGCAATGGTGCACTATTGCCGAGGGCCTCGCAAACCCCGGGCACTCCAAGGGGGCACACAGCTATGGCGGTATATGGGGAGGAAAGGAAGCATCTTTCCACCATAATTATATAGCGCATGTGCAGAACCGTGCCCCACGATTCAACGGAGCCCGCTACGAATGGGACGGATGGGACAAGACCAAATATGAGAATACCGTCGATGCCGAGCGCGTTGACTTCCGCAACAACCTTCTCTACAACTGGGGAAACGGGAACGGCAGCTACGGAGGTCCCGGCGGCGGCTACATCAATATAGTAAACAACTACTATAAGGCGGGACCCGGCACAAAAAACAAGACCCGCGTCACTGAAGTGTCGGTAGGTTCAAGCGGAAACTCCACCAACGAATCTCTCCGCGGACTTGCTTCCCGATATTTTATCGACGGCAACTACGTTACAGCTGCTTCCACACCGGAAAACTACGACTGGAAAGGAGTGAAATACGACAGCGGCCTTACTGAAAAGGACGGCGACAAATATATCCCTGATCCAAACCACAAATTCGGCGAAAAAGCCGATTATGTCAGCATCAACGACAAAGACCATCTCAAACTCCGTCTTGACTCACCGATTGATGCCGGCACTGTCACAACCCAAAGTGCCGAGACTGTCTATGAAAGAGTCATGAAGAATGCCGGTGCCTCCCTCTACCGAGACGCCGTGGATGCCAGATATATGGAGGAAGCCCGTACAGGCACAGTGACCTATTATGGTAAAGAAGCCTATGTAGACAAAGCAGGGAAAGTTTACCCAACTTCAAATACTGCCGGAATCCTCGACTTCATCAACGACCCTGACGGAACCGAAAATCCCAACACTGCAAGCTATCCTGCGCTCAAGAGTGTGAGCCGTCCCGACGACTTTGATGCAGACCGCGACGGCATGGACGATGCATGGGAGCTTGCCAACGGTCTCGACCCCAAGAATCCGGATGATGCTAACTCCTATTTAGTAGATCCAAAAGGACTATACACCAACGTGGAAGTCTACCTGAACCAGCTCGTTGAAGACATAATGAAAGATGGCAACTCCGATGCTCTGTCGCCGGTGGATGAATACTATCCGGAATGCACGAGGATGAGCAATGTGGAGGCACTTCCAGCAGCCGGCGAAGTGGTTGCTGTGGAATACTACAATCTCAACGGCATGAGAATCGCAGAACCGGGCGAGGGAATCAGCATACGCCGGATAATCTACTCAAACGGTACTTCAGAAACCGACAAAGTAATCAGGAAATGAACATATTAAAACGATTGATGACAGCTGCATTGGCAGCTGCCATCGTTATTCCGGCTCTGGCGCAGGATGCTGAGCTCCCATCCTTCCCCGGAGCTGAAGGATTCGGGAGCATCACCACAGGAGGCCGCGGCGGCAAGGTGCTACACGTAACAAACCTCGACGACGACGGTGACGGATCTTTCCGTTGGGCTTGCTCTCAGAGCGGAACGCGCACCATTGTGTTTGATGTGTCGGGCACAATCCACCTGAAATCACAACTTAAGCTCAAAAACGGAAACGTGACGATTGCAGGACAGACTGCACCCGGCGACGGAATATGCATCGCCGACTATCCGTTCGTGATCAGCGCGCCAAACGTGATCATACGATTCATGCGATTCAGGCTCGGCAACGATGCCCTGAAGACCAACCCCTCGGCACACGAGGGCGACGGTCTTGGTGGCATGGACGGACAGAAAGTCATGATCGACCACTGCTCCGTAAGCTGGAGCATCGACGAATGCCTGTCGGTATATGGATCAAAGAACATTACAGTGCAATGGTGCATGATCACACAAAGCCTTGTCAACTCAGGCCACAGCAAGGGAAAGCATGGCTATGGCGGCAACTGGGGTGGCTCCGGGGCCTCATACCACCACAATCTTCTTGCCCACCACGGATCGCGCACCCCGCGCCTTGGCCCGCGTCCCGGCACCCAGCTTGACGAGCGAATGGACCTGCGCAACAACGTGATCTACAACTATGCCGGCGAAGGTTGCTATGGAGGGGAGGCTATGACTGTCAACATAGTCAACAACTACTATAAACCGGGTCCCGCCACCGACGATCTTTCCGCAGCAAAAGCCAAGAGAATGGCGAAACCCGGAATCCGCACTTTCGACTATTGCATCAAAGACGACCACCTCAAGACCACTGCCAAGAACTATAATAAGGTGAAAGGAACTGACCTGACCACCTGCAAGTTGACCGTTGACAAGGAAGACAAGGGTTTTCTGACTTTCGAGGGAGACGACAATAAATATGAGATCGACATCGAGAAACTCTGCATCACCGTCGACGGACAGGAAGTGAAGGTGGCCACCAACGACTGGGGCAAGACACTCCATAAATGGGGTTCCTATTATATCGAGGGAAATGTCAACTCAAAATATGCCGATGTCTCTGCCGACAACTGGACTTTAGGGCTTTTCAAGCAGATCGACACCGGAAGTAAGGTTGACTATCACAATGCCACCGAGGAAATGCTACGTGCTTTCAAGCCGATGGAATTTGCGTCGGTCACAACCCACTCTGCCGATATGGCTTACGAAAGAGTGCTTGATTTTGCCGGCGCCTCCCTGAGCCGTGATGAATACGACCGCATGATGATTGACGACACCCGCGAAGGAAAAGCTTCATGCATTGTGAGCGGTATAGGCAAGGGGTTCATTAACAGCCAGGACGAAATCACTTATTCCGACGGCTCAACTGGATTCCCGGCTCTCAGCAGCAAGGATGCACCGGTTGACTCTGACGGCGACGGAATGCCCGACGAATGGGAGAAAGCAAACGGCCTTAACCCCCACGATGCCACTGACGGCCCTGCCACTGCTGAAAACGGCTACACCAACTTGGAAAACTACCTCAATGGACTCGTGGCCCACATTGTGGAAGGGGGAAATGCAGGAGGCACCCTCATGTCTGGTTCGCAGGAATTCGGTACGGGAGTTGAGACAATCGAAAATAACTCCGGTTCGTTCAACAATTCGGACTGCTACGACGTTTTAGGTAGGAAGGTGAGTCCCGATGCCGGTGGAATCATAATAAAGAACGGTAAGAAAATCATTCGCAAATAAATGGAAAAGCGGTTCACCTTCTGAACCGCTTTTTTAATCAAAACCGGCACTGTCTCACCAAGACCCTGAAAGCCCTTTAAAATAAAAAATAACAATACGATGGAAATAATAAAAAATAAAGAATTCGGTGGCGAACGCCCCCTTTTTGAAAGCCATAACCTACGACTTGAAAACGTTGTGATCCGTGCCGGCGAATCTGCACTTAAGGAATGTAGCGACATTGAAGCAATCGACTGCACATTCGAAGGCAACTATCCTTTCTGGCACGTGCACCGTTTCCTCATCGACCGTTGCTATTTCGATGTTGGCGGACGTTCCGCCCTATGGTATAGCGATCACCTCAAGATGAAAGACACCGTCATTGATGCCCCAAAGATGTTCCGGGAAATGCACGACCTCGACCTTGAGAACGTTGTCATGAATGATGCCGACGAAGTGTTCTGGAGATGCAAGAATATCAAGATAAAGAACCTTAAGCTTCACGACGGCACATATCCCTTCATGTTTAGCGAGAACATCGAGGTCGACGGACTTGAGTCTGACAGCAAATATGTGTTCCAATATGTGAAGAATGTAGTGATACGCAACGCCAAGATCACCACAAAGGACGCTTTCTGGGAAGTGGAGAACGTGACAATATACGATTCTGAGCTCAACGGTGAATATCTCGGTTGGCACTCGAAGAACCTTCGGCTCGTGAATTGCCATATCACAGGAGAGCAACCTCTCTGCTATGCCGACGATCTGGTGCTTGAGAATTGCACATTTGGACCTGATTGCGACCGTGCTTTCGAATACAGCAATCTCAACGCGGATATCAAGGGCGCCATCACAAACATCAAGAACCCGACTTCAGGTCATATCGTGGCTGACGAGATCGGTAGTGTGACAATCGACAAGAATATCAAGGCTCCTGCTGACTGCAAAATCGAAATCAGGAAGAAGGATTAATGATCAACGATTAATGATTAATGATTAATGATCAATGATCAATTATTTAATGATTGAACAATTAAATAAAAAAATGAAATATGACTTTGACAGCGTGACCCCACGAAGGGGCACGCTTTCCTATAAGTGGGACAGTGCTCCCGAAGGTGTGCTTCCGATGTGGGTGGCAGACATGGACTTCAAGACAGCTCCTGCAATAATCGAGTCAATTCGTAGACGTGTGGATAATGGGATATTCGGATATACCCGCGTTCCGGATGAATATTACAGCGCTGTTGTGTCGTGGTTCAACCGCCGTCATGGCTGGACAATAGATCCTGCCATGATGATATATACCTCCGGGGTGGTACCTGCCATCTCCGCCACTATCAAGGCCCTCACCCGACCCGGCGACAAGGTGATTGTGCAGACTCCTGTCTACAACTGCTTCTTCTCTTCTATCCGCAACAACGGTTGCGAGATTCTGACCAGTCCTCTTGTCAGGAGCAATGACACATATAACATAGATTTTGATGATCTTGAGAAGAAAGCTGCTGATGAAAAGGCAAAGGTGATGATTCTCTGCAATCCCCACAATCCTACGGGACGCGTCTGGAGCAAGGAGGAACTGAAACGGATCGGTGAAATATGCATAAGAAATGGAGTGATTGTGATTTCTGACGAGATTCACTGCGAATTCGTTTTCGACGGCTATAAATACACACCTTTTGCTTCAATTTCTGAGGAAATAAGGCGAAACAGCGTGATATGCATTTCTCCAAGCAAGGCATTCAACATTGCCGGACTGCAGATAGCAAATATTGTGGCTCCCGACGAGGAGATGCGTGCAAAAATAGACAGGGCTATCAACGACAATGAAGTATGCGACGTGAATCCTTTTGGTGTGATAGCCACTGTTGCAGCCTACAATGAGGGTGAGGAATGGCTTTCCCAATTGCTTAAATACATCAAGGGCAACTACGAGTATATGAAAGATTTCTGCAGCCGGTATCTGCCGGAATTCCCCATCACCAAACTCGAGGCAACCTATCTTGTATGGATGGATTGCAGCAAACTCGGGCTAAAATCGGAGGAACTGGAAGAGAAACTCGTGGAGGAGGCAAACCTATGGCTGAATGCGGGCACAATGTACGGCACCATCGACGGAGAAGGCTACATGCGCTGGAACATAGCATGTCCCCGCTCGGTACTCGAAGAGGGACTCAACCGATTCCGGAAATATACTATGAGCAATGATGAATGATCAATGATCAATGATCAATGATGAATGATCAATGATGAATGATGAATGATGAATGATGAATGATGAACGATTAATGATTAACGATTAATGATGAACTATAAGAGCATTTGTTCGTGCTGTCTCCCTCATTCATGCAATGCGGAGCGAAGCGAGCGAGCCTTTGCGGACTTTGCTTCCTGTAGAGTGTATGTCAGAACTTAGCGAGCCCTCTGCTCCTTTGCGAGAGATAATAAGACCCCGTCTCATAAAGATTTTAAGAGTCCCGCTTCTACTTCAAATTTATCGGGCTTATTAGGCTACCAGCCTAATAAGCCCGATATTGATTTTTAACGTGAATGCGGATGCACCGGGGTGCATCCCTACTTATTTATTAAATGTTGGGGGTTGACCATACTTTTGTTTCCGTGCAGTTTGCTTTCACTTTCTCGGAGCCAAGTGTGAACTCGAATTCCCCTTTTTCAAGGGTCCACTTACCGTCGTAGTTCACGAAAGCGAGGTCGGAGGCTGGTATTGTGAATTCCACTTTCTTGCTTTCGCCGGGTTTCAGGTTGATCTTGTCGAAACCGCGCACCTTAAGCACATCGGGTGTGATGGAAGCAACGAGGTCGCTGCTGTAGAAGATCACAGCCTCTTTTCCTTCTTTCTCTCCGACATTCTTCACATTCACAGAAACAGTGATATTGTCGGCTGATGTGAAATCAGTCTTGTCGATAGATATACCGGAATATTCAAATTTAGTGTAGCTCAAACCGAAACCGAAAGGCCACTGAATGTCGATGTCGGCATTGTAGTTGTATGCACCTTCCATTGTGGGCACGATTTCGCATGGCTTATGGTCGTAGGTTGCGAGAGCATTGATCCACTTGGGATATGTGAACGGCAGCTTACCGCTGAAGTTGCGTTTCCCGGATATGAGCTCAGCCAGTGCATCACCGCCGTAGTTGCCGGGGAGCATTATGTCGATTACAGCAGAAGCAAGAGGTTCGATCTCCCGTATGATGCGCGGGCGCCCTTCGTTAAGAACCAACACGATAGGTTTGCCGGTTGCAGCAAGAGCCTTCACGAGAGCGGTCTGGTTGGCAGAGAGGTGAAGGTCGTTGGTGTTGCCCGGAGTCTCGCAATATGAATTCTCACCTATGCATGCTACAATCACATCGGCATTGCGGGCTGCAGCCACAGCCGCAGGAATCCTGACATTGACTTCAGCCTCCCATTTTTCAGGAGTATAGTCCATGCCTTTCTCGAGTTTCACGTTTGCTTCTCCATAGATAAGGCGAAGAGCCTCGTAGATGGTATTGTAGCTTTCATGGAATTTCTGGTCGTCGCTACCCTGCCATGTATAGCTCCAGCCTCCGTTGAGCGGACGCATGGAATCGGCGTTAGGACCGGTGACCAGAATGCGTTTGCCCTGGGCAATGGGAAGTATGTCGCCTTCATTCTTAAGAAGGACCTCACTCTCCGCAGCAAGGTCAAGAGCCTTCAGGGCATGCTCCTCGCTACCGAAGAGAGGATAGTCGGCAGGATTCATGGTCGGGGTCTCGAAGAGTCCGAGACGAAGTTTCAGACGAATGATGCGCTCTGCAGCATCATCGATTCTGGCCTGCGACACTTTGCCTTCATCTACGAGTTCCTTGAGCAATGTGCAGAATTCCATGTCGTAAGGAGTCATCGACATATCGATGCCTGCGTTGATGGCAAGCATGATAGCCTCCTTGTAGTCGGCTGCCACTTTGTCGCGTTTCCAGATATTGTGTATGTCGGCCCAGTCTGTGACGATCATACCGTCCCAGTTGAGGTCTTCCTTAAGCCATTCGGTAAGGAATTCATGGTTTGCATGGAATGGCATACCATTGACGATTCCGGAGTTGACCATCACTGAAAGTGCACCTGCGCGGATTGCCATCTTATATGGCTGGAAGTATTTTTCGCGGAGGTCGATTGGGCTTACCGATGCCGGGGTACGGTCTTTGCCTGTTGTGGGCACACCATAAGCCATATAATGCTTCAGACATGAAGCCACATTGTTGAGTCCAATGTGGTTGGGATCGTCACCCTGATATCCCTTCACCATCTCCACAGCCATTGCTCCGTTGATGTAGGGGTCTTCGCCGAAGCTTTCCCACATACGGCTCCATACAGGATTGCGTCCGAGGTCCATCACCGGATTGTAGACCCATGGAATTGATGCTGCACGCGATTCATAGGCGCAGATTGCAGCTCCTTCGCGCACGAGGTCGCGGTTGAAAGATGCCGCCATGTTGATTTCCTGCGGGAAAAGAGTTCCTCCTGAGGTATAGGTTGTTCCGTGGTTTTGGTCAACACCGTAGATGTCGGGCACACCGATATATTTCATTGATGCTTCCTGAATGGTGCTGATGACGTAGTGCCAGGTCTCTACATTCTGAGCTTCTCCGAGGGGAGTGTTTAGTATAGATCCAACACGGTATTTTTCGAATGCTTCCTGCACTTTTGCAGCGTCGAGTGTGAATTTCTGTTGCTCACCTGTAGCTTTGTAGTCAGTGAGCTGTCCTATCTCGATCTCGCACATCTGACCTATTTTGTCTTCAAGCGACATGCCGCCTACGATTTCTTTCACTCTCTTCTCGATGTCGTTGTCGGCCGGGATTGCTGCGTCACCAGAGGCACCGCGACCGCCGTTTTGCCCGCAAGCCGAGAGGATAAATCCCGACAGCAGGGCGATGGTTAGCTTCTTCATGGTTGCTGGGTCTTAGTTATCAGTTTTTGTTTACTGAACACAAAATTATAAAAAATTCGGGAATATTTACTTGAATTAGGAAAAAATGTTGTAAATTTGCGAAAATTAAATAAAAAACCATGAGACTTGACGGAAGAAGAAACAGCGGCAATATACAGGATCGCCGTGGAATGTCGGGAAAGACAATCGGTATCGGTGGCGGAATCATCGGTGTAATAATAGCGGCAGTCGTGACGCTTATGTCGGGCGGCGGAGTCGGCGATGTTGCGCAGTCGGTATTCAATGCCATGCAGCAAGGCAATGGAGTGGAGACCCAGCAGGCAGTTCAACTCGATGCTGAAGACCAACGTCTCTACGACCTTTCCTCAAAGGTGCTTGCCGGCACGGAAGATGTCTGGACCAAGATTTTCCGTGAGCAAGGGTGGGGAGAATATAAGGCTCCACAGATGGTGATATATAGCGGCTCGATCATGACGGGTTGCGGACAGGGCACTGCGCAGACAGGACCTTTTTATTGCTCAGCCGATGAGACAGTTTATATCGACCTTGACTTCTTCAAGTCTATGCAAAGCCAGATAGGCGCGTCAGGCGATTTCTGCTATGCTTATGTGATTGCTCATGAAGTTGGTCATCACGTGCAGAATCTTCTCGGCACCTTGAATAAGGCACATTCTGCAATGTCGAGGCTTTCAGAGACGGAAGCTAATAAAATAAGCGTCTGCCTGGAACTTCAGGCAGACTACTATGCAGGTGTATGGGGACATACCGACAACGAGATGTTCGGTTCAATAGAACCTGGCGATATTGAGAATGCGATCAATGCAGCTTCAAAGATAGGTGACGATTATATTCAGAAGAAAGCGTACGGCTATGAGATGCCTGAATCTTTCAACCATGGTCGCAGCGAATGGCGTGTGCATTGGCTGTCGAAGGGATTGAAGACCGGTGATGCATCTCTATCGGCTGCCGACACTTTCTCCGGATCTTATCCTCCTATGTAATTAGGGATTGAAAATTTAAGTTTCGCAGCCTCAACCTTAAGTTTAAAGGTTAAATGGTTATGAGGTTAATTCATAATGCATAATTGATCATTGATCATTAATAATTATGAATTATGCATTGCAAAGGAAATTCTCTCAAGAATTTCCTTTAATACATCCTTCGGGGTTCCGACATTAAGCCGCATAAATCCTTCTCCTTCCTTGCCGAACATAGCACCGTCGTTGAGAGCGACACGAGCCTTGTTAACAAAAAGATCTACCAGTTCGTCGTGACTTAGACCCAACCCGCGGCAATCAAGCCAGACGAGATAGGATGCTTCAGGAAGCACCACCCTGACACCCGGAAGATTCTCCTTACAGAAAGTCTCCACCATGCGGATATTTTCCTCCACATAACCAAGCATTTCCTTTCTCCATTCCTCACCTTGGCGATAGGCTGCGATAGCTGCTATATGAGAGAATATCGGTGCATCACCAAACTCGTTGGCGGCAAGCCACCCATAGAATTTCTCACGTATCTCCTTTCCCGGAACCACCGAGAATGAACTGACAACACCCGGAATATTGAAAGTCTTTGTGGGAGCACAGAATGTGATGCTGTTTGAAGCGGCGTCATCGCTTACTGTGGCAAACGGCACATGCTTCTTTCCCCACAATGCCATGTCGGCATGTATCTCGTCGGAAACAACGAGCAGCTTCTTCCTCTTGCATATCTCGGCAAGACTGCGCAGCTCGTCAGCACTCCATATTCTGCCGCCCGGGTTATGAGGATTGGAGAGAAGAAGAATCCCCCCTTTTGTGTCAAGATGCTCAAGGGCATCATAATCTATATGATATCGGTGGGCCTCATCCTCTATCATCGGGACATTCACCACTTTCCTGCCGTTTTCCTCTGCAGTGATGCGGAAAGGATGATATACAGGAGGCATTATCACAACATCATCGCCCGGCTTTGTGAACACGTTGATCACCATTCCTATCCCTTTCACAATCCCGGGTATATAGCTTATCCATTCCGGCTCTATATCCCAACCGTGGAGTTTTTTCTCCCAGTCTATTATAGCGGGACGGTAATCTGCCGGCTCGGCAGTGTAGCCCAATATCGGATGCTCAAGCCGCTTTTTCAATGCATCCATTATAAACGACGGGGTTGCAAAATCCATATCAGCCACCCATGCCGGCAGCAGGTCGGAGCGTCCAAATTTTTCCTCAAGAAGATCGGCCTTTATCGCGCCGGTTCCCCTCCTCTCGATTATCTCATCAAAATTATATGCCATTGTTGTTGTTATTGAGTTTTCAGGGTGCAGGTTTCAGGCATCAGGCGTCTGGTGTCTGGTGTCAGATGTCAGATGTCTGGTTTCAGATGTCTGATAAATTAATGCAAAATTAGCATTTTTATCCCGAAAAAACAATGCTTTCCTCCTTATTCTTTTACCGGTCTTACAGCCAAGGCTCTTCCACGGTAATCCCCGTCGCCGGTAGAGATTGACCCACAATTTTTACGGTTAAACGACAGGCAGGTGGCATCCTCCATATCGGGGGCTGCCTGTGCCGACCAATATTCCCCGATGTTTCCGTGTGCCTGCTCAAGCCCGGTCTGACGCCTGCGGTAGCCAAGAGCCGTGAAAAACAACTCTCCGTCAACTTCCGGACCAGACACAAAGAAACCTGATGTAGCTCCCGACGTTCCCCAGCTTAATGAACACGATTTTATAAGCTGACGCATGAATTCTCCCTCAGGAACCTTTGCGCCAACCGGAGACGGATCATAAACCGTCTTTACGCTCGACTGGTCGGATGAGCCTGAATTCCAGAGGTTATTATATCTATATTTATGTCCGGGGACACTTTTCCAAAATTGCGACGGCGAACCGATCATGCACTCAACCAAGGTCTTGCCGTCCGGAACATTGCGGTCGGCACTCTTCATTGAAAGTTCATTCACCTCATTGTGGCTCCGATCAAACCAGCGTTTCTTATCGCCCATTATCGGGTCCTTACGCCCCCATTGATAATATGTATTGTAGTCTACGGTGATATTGTGCAGACCTTCCTGATGAATCTTCACAGTCACACTCAGAGGCTCCATGCCCGACGGGACATTAACCTGACGGAACCTCACATAAGCATCTCCCTCGGGGAAGGTCAGGTCATCACCGCCTCTGACAGCCCCTATACTCTTGGAATACATTTGACGGACTCCCGAAGCTGTCTTTACCTTTACGTTAGACTTCTCAGGATTATAATCAGTCACCCAAATCTGCCAGCTCCAAAGCACCTCGCCATTCCTGTCGCGCACTGCCAGAAGTGCATTTCCCTGACGTATAAAATCCTTAGGAACCTCAAACATCAGGCTTTTACCATCGGAAGTAAGCTTGACATCGCTGATTAACCCAATCCTGTCTTCCCATACCAGTCCGGCATCTGTCGGAACACATCCTGAATTATTATATATGTAAGGATCTGTAATGGGATCGCCACGGTGATTGATGAAATTCTTTAATATGCATCCGTCGCCTGCCTCTGAAGTGTAGGAAGCCGGATTCGACATCCCGTTTTTCACCGCATTTCCATATACGAGCGGCAAACTATAGCATCCCGGAGCATTCACTATATAGGTATTGGCTGTATTCTCCACTTCCACAGCCCCCTTCGCATTTGCGAGATTATAGGGATTGTGTCCGCTTAGGTCGTTGATATCCTGCGCATTCTGTAGCACCTGCGACTGGGGACTGATGACATTGAATACAGGGCTCCTGACCTCTGCTGTGTAGGAATACCCACCGCTTCCTTTGCCTTCACTGCTGAAATCACTAATCCAGTCGGGAGTGTCAGTCACATTGCCGGAGCCATCGGTAAACTCGGCGACCCACTCCACCGGATTTGACTTACCTTTATCGTTATATGTGCTTACTATGTTGAAATTCACCACGCCCCCGGTGAATGGAGTGGAGAAATTCCCTTCAATGTCGAACTGCAGTCCCTCTTTTGCCGGATTTGTAGAAAGCTTGTAGGTGACGGTCTTTCCTTCTCTCCAGACTGTACCCCCGGCGTTAGCCTCAAGCTCTATGGTCTCTCCATCCTTATCTATGGTGATCAATATCTTGGACTCGGCACCTAAATCTTGAGGAAGCATAAAAAACTCATCGGCATCATCATCGTCATCGGTAATGAGCGACGTTCCGGGTTCAACATACGCAGAACCTTCCTGCGCAGCAAGGTCGAGATCAGGCTCAATAGTGAAGTCTGACAATGACTCCAAATCAGACCATTCACCGGTGGCAATGTTGATTTTTCCCTTAGAATAGACATTCTTTATCTCTATCTTGCTGATAGTGAGAGGAGGCAGTTCTGCTCCTGCCACAAACCGCAAGCGAGTGAGGGCATGACGGAAAGTCAGTCCGCATGGCGAGGAATGAGCATCAATTGGTTCTGCCCAAAGCAGATCTGACTGATCTGAAATATCCGACGCCACAGAAAAGTCAAATGGAAGAGCATTCCCTTCCATTCCATCAGGCATGAACACTATCCCATCCTCTCCCGGGGCATCGCAATAAGGAGAATATGCCACTATATGCAACGAGCCGTCTTGAGGCCAGGAGTAACTCCCCTTCGGTATCCAGTTGCCGTCGTAGGTGACTTCAACATTATGCATGACTCCTGCACCCGATTTATCTGCGTTTGTGGAAAATATTCCGGCCGAGGATATATCCTCAGCGTCTGTGACCTCGCTTTCACTCGGCACAAGATACATCGGGGTCAGTCCTCCTTGTAGTGGCAAGGCAGGTGCTGCTGCCCTGCGGCATGTGGCGCCCGACTTGCATACAACATCATCTGCAGAAGCACACGCCACCTGAAAACGCATCGTGCCGGCATCATGCTGTGCCATTTCCACGCTGTCGTCTGTGCAGCCGACAAATGCCGCAGGTAACATGGTAAGCAACGCGATGGCGATTGTCGTTTGAAATATGTGTGTGCTTCCTTCCATTTTGCATTTCATATTGGTCCGGTCATGCTCCGAAGCCCTTATAATCCACATTTCGGTTGAAAGGAGCCTCGATATGGCACGTGTGTCTTTCATAATAAGGACGATTCCCGATTTCGGAGACATCAGACCGGCATCCTAATTTTTCTCGGGTTTCACTGTTATAACGTCTTTCTTTAATGTAGGTTGACAAATATTTGCATTATTATCACTTTTTTCTTGCAGATTTAAAAATAAATCCCTAACTTTGGCAAAATTTGAATTTGGAATTGAGAAATCTGAAGACTCAAGACTGAAGACTCAAAACTAATTATATAACTCAAAACTATCGCGTATGAAAAAGTATTTGGCAGAAATGATCGGCACATTCGTGCTAACACTGATGGGTTGCGGCTCAGCAGTATTCGCCGGAATTGGCTTGGGAACAACCGGTTTCGGAGTGTCTACACTCGGCATTGCATTCGCTTTCGGTCTTGCTGTAGTGGCTATGGCATACACAATCGGCGGCATCTCCGGTTGCCACATCAACCCTGCGATCACCTTCGGTGTATGGGCCAACGGCAGAATGTCGGGTAAGGAAGCCGGCGGCTACATGATCTTCCAAGTCATCGGT
Source organism: uncultured Sangeribacter sp. (assembly GCA_964421525.1). Taxonomy (GTDB): domain Bacteria; phylum Bacteroidota; class Bacteroidia; order Bacteroidales; family Muribaculaceae; genus Lepagella. The sequence continues at coordinate 46,701 of CAYQXG010000009.1, forward strand.
GCCATCATAGCTTCTGCTGTGATATATCTTCTTGTGCATTCAGGAATCGAAGGTGGTGCTTCTGCAATCTTCAACGACACCACTACAACCGGCGCCAACTCCTATCAGGACGGCAACGTGGTTCCTGCATTCATCGCAGAGTTCATCTTCACATTCATCTTCGTGCTCGTTGTGCTCGGCACAACCGACTCAAAGAAAGGTGCCGGCAACTTTGCAGGTCTTGCAATCGGTCTTGCTCTCGTTCTCGTTCACATCGTCTGCATTCCTATCACAGGCACATCGGTGAACCCTGCACGTTCCATCGGCCCGGCTATCTTCGCATGCATCGAAGGCAACTGCACCCCCATCGCTCAGATCTGGCTCTTCATCGTAGCTCCGATGCTTGGTGCCCTCCTCAGCTCCGCTGTCTGGAAAGCCCTCGCCTCCGACAAAGACTAAAATCAAAAGAATCCTATATCATTCAAGAGGCGCATCCATCCCGGCTGCGCCTCTTACTATATGACTTATTAAGGATGGCTCTCGGATTATTTTCCGTCGATTTCTTTTACTTAAAAAAAATTTCATTACCTTTGCACTTAAACAAATCTCAGAAACGTGCAGAATCAGGCATCATAAAATCTCTGATATTCCCTTCGGACAACGTCCTCAGCACTGTGTTGAGGAAGAAGTCCGAAACTAAAAGCCAAACACTAAAATCCCCTACCATGAACCCGGAAAATATACCTCCATATTATTTCCGTCCCCACCGTCCCCACAATTGCCGGCGAGCAAAATTCCATAACTATAAGGCTCCCGGAAAGTATATGATCACTATAAGTAAAGAGCCTTCCGTCTCAGACTTCTCCCATATCTGCGGAGATATCCGCTCTATCGAAAACCCTCCAGCAGTAACATTAACAAGAAATGGAGAAATTATAAATCAGAAGATTAAGGAAATCAGCCAATATCCGGAGTTCGATATTCCAAACTATATAATCATGCCGGATCACCTTCACATCCTATGGCATGTCAAAAAATGGCTTCCCAGGGATATAGGGCATTATGTAGCATATCTGAAAGCACAATGCACAGCCCTTTGGCGCCGAGAAAACACCCATATCCCCAATATTTCAAACCTGCCCTTCTTCGAGCCAAAATTCAACGACAAGATCTCTTTCTCAGATGAAATGGCCCAAAGATTCTCCAACTATATCTCCGACAATCCCCGCAAAAGACTCACAGTCCTCACTCATCCGGAATTATTCAACCGGGCCCACCGTGTCAGAATCGTTGACTATGAAATGGACTTCTACGGCAATTTCCTGTTGTTAAAGCATCCAATCATAGCAGCTGCAGTAGTCAGCAGCCGCTACACGCCCGAAGAGAGAATTAAGACCCCGTCTCATAAAGATTTTAAGAGCCCCGGGGCGGTTTTGGGCGA
>CAYQXG010000010.1:0-3038 GCA_964421525.1 uncultured Sangeribacter sp.
AATATGCATATTTACTTTAAGAAAAATTTATAATGCTCGGTTTTGGACGGTGCTTTTCTCCAAGTCTCGTCAGTCATGATGCCCGCATCATTCCTTCCTCAACTTGAGAAAATCACTCGCCCAAAACCGCCCCAGGGGCCCTCAAATTTTTATGAGATGGGCTCTTAGATTACAATCCCAATCGTATTGTTCGCTAAAACCCACGTTACTATAAAAGCCCTTGGAAGATTATATTTCCAAGGGCTTTTATAGTTATTGATAATATTAGGTTATCATTATCGGGAGGATTCGTCGATCCATGCGGCGAGACCTGCATTGAAACTGTCTGCTGCGATAAGGGTTTCCATCGGGAGATGCATACGGTATCGCCAATAATGTTGTGAATTAGCCGGAATATTGATAAGCTCATCGTGTGGATTGTCACGACGCAGGCTTCCGTCGGTGCTGAGCCAATCTTGAAGCGGAAGAATACACAACATTGAAGGAGATTTAAGATGAAGGTCGATAATCTTACCACAAATCCACGGTTCAGCGTAACGAGGAGCTTCACCATGCTCTTTCAATACATAATTGAAGAATCTCTGTGTAGCGGCCGGATCTTGTTCCCACCAAGCTCGGATGCCATCCATATCATGGGTGGATGTCGTGCAGACACTGTAGTATGGATAGTTCCAAGTTTCTCCAAACTCAGTTTTCGGATCCTTGGGCATGCGCTGGATCTCAAGAGCCAGAATCTGAAGCCTATGCATGACTTCCGGAACGCAATCAGGAATCATTCCGAGGTCCTCGGCACATGTCAACATTCCTGTAGAGTCAAGAAGTGGTGGAAGTTTCCACATTGCCTTTCCATACCAGAAATCATTCATTCTATGATAGAAGAAGTCGTTATAAAGGCGGTTGAAACACCATCTTTCATAGTCGGTCAGAGCCCTGAACTGATATGTGAACTGAGCTGAGATTCGCGGATGATAATGACCTTTCTGGTAGGGATCTTCTATGAAGAGAACATCATCAATAAGTCCAAGAATAGCGTTTTTGATTCGTTCGTTTTTCTCGTCTGGTGTAAGTTTAGAAAAATAATCAACAACTTTTCTCTGAGTATTGACACATTCTTTAAGACGATATTGACCGGCATTTATTTCTTCAATGTAATTATGCTTAACTTCGTCGGTATATTCTCCAAAGAAATCACCAAGCATCCACTCCATTATGTATGGCTTTGCCTGAATTTCCGGATTAATCCAGAAATCATAGTTGCGCTTCAGTTCTTCCGGTGAAAAAGGAAGTGCGGGGTTGAAGTAACCTAAAAGTCCATGAATAGCATCCATCGGGATTTGCCATATTCTGAAGAAACCGAGGATGTGGTCAATACGGTAGGCGTCGAAATACTCAGCCATTTTTTGGAAACGCTGTTTCCACCATTTGAAACCATCTTTTGCCATCTCGTCCCAGTTGTAGGTCGGGAATCCCCAGTTTTGTCCTAAAATAGAGAAATCATCCGGTGGAGCTCCGGCTTGGCAATCCATGTTAAACAAGCGAGGGTCTTTCCATGCATCCACGCTCTGGCGCCCTATTCCAATAGGAATGTCGCCTTTTAGTACGATTCCGTTTTGATGTGCATAGTCACGTACCTCTCTCAACTGACGGTCGAGATGATATTGGACATAGTAGTAATATAGGAAATCAATTTCATGTGCTGAAATAAACTTCTCTACAAGATCTTGGTCGTACACCGCATATTCTCCCCATTGTGTATTGTCGGCAGTCTTGAAGAAATCGCGAAGAATAGACCATGCAGCATAAGAGCGCAGCCAATACTCATTATTCTCAACAAACTCCTTATATTCCGGTGTTGCTCTTGTCGCTTCTCCCTGTTCTGCATAAATCTCGTGCAGGTAACTGTTCTTTAAATTATTGACAGCTTCATAATCTATCTGTGGCAGTTCATTGAGTTTAGCGATCTCTGCCGTGTAGTGGTCGCGGCGTTTCTTATCCTTGATAGCACCAACAGCTTTAAGCCTCAGATACATCGGATGCAATGCAAATGTGGAATTAGCACTATAAGGGTATGAATCAGTCCATGTGCCTGTCTTAGTGGTGTCGTTGATGGGCAGAACCTGTACAATTTTTTGTCCGGTTTTCACACACCAGTCTACCATCTTCTTTACGTCGTAGAAATCTCCAACTCCGTCATCTTCGTTAGACCGCAGTGAAAAGACAGGAATGGCAGTACCGGCACCTTTCCAATCTTTTCTCGGATTTTCAAAGCGGATTCCATCTAAAATAAGAGTAAGGTTTTTATCTTTAGGATAGAAATCCATACGACGGTTGTCACGGGCTTCCCACTCCTTGACATTTCTTGTCTTTTTGTCAAGAATCAGGAATTTATATTCCATTGGAAGCACCACATCTTTCATATCTAAAGCCACTTCCCATATCGGATAGAAGGCATCGTTAAGAGTGATTGCTTTTTCAGGATTCCAGTTTCCGAGGCTTTTTGATTCTCCACATATAGCCAAAACTTCGTCGGGTCTTACCATAGGGGCAATGACCTTGAAAACCGTAGTCCCGGCTTTCAGCTTCAAGGGCTGATCACGGAAATTCCGGCTAAGCATTCCATCTACAAAAGCAGATGAGTAGTAAGGCTTGTCATTTGGTATATCTTGCCAAAATGCGTGGATGTCGTATACAGAGATTCCTTGTCCTGCTCTAAATTTATGCGGAGAACCCCACTCTTCGCGCCAAGCCTTGCCTTCCGCCTTCACAATAAACCGATAGGTGAATTCGGCAACAGATGCAGGTATATCAAAAACTATTGACCAAATATCCGGAGCTGTCATTTCCAGCATAGGAGCCTCATAGGGGTTTTCTGCTCCCAACTGTGGTATTGAACCACATATATAGAGAGCTTCCCCCCATTCGGTGTGGTAGTCTATATGAATTTTAATTTTCATGGGAATTATCTTTTATAGGTTTAGACATGGGTTATTAGCCGCAACGAGAATTACCGCAAGAAGTGCAAATCAGGCACCCTTCTT
>CAYQXG010000010.1:3048-46506 GCA_964421525.1 uncultured Sangeribacter sp.
GTCTCGGCTCCTCAGTTCGGACATTTGCCACTTCCTGCAGTTCCATTAGGCACATATTTCTTAAGAGCGCGTTCTACACCATTCTTCCATGTGTTAATGCTATTGGAATCAAGTTCCAGTCCCTGAACGAGTTTGATGACCTGATCGATGGGCATTCCGTAGCGGAGCACACCGGAGATGAGCTTGGCATAATTCCAGAATTCCGGCTTGAATTTTTCGCTTAGGCCCTCTATGGTAGTCTTGTATCCACGCTTGTTGATAAATTGGAAGTCATAACGTTTTCTACCGTCGGGAAGCACCTCCTTGATAATTTTACCGTGATTGATGCTCTTCGGACAAAATATGCCATCCTCATCATCAGCGAATCCGGTGAAAATTTCATAAGGTTTCCCGTCAACAAGACCTACGAATGCAATCCATTTTTCCTTATTATTCTGGAAACGAACTACATCTGCTTCAAGCTCCTTTGGACGTTTTGCAACATGATCGGGAATATGAATAAGATTTGGCTTAACCTCTTCTTTTTTCTTTACAGCTTCGAGTACGTTATTACGCGAACCATCACGATATACAGTGCATCCTTTACACCCGGCTTTCCAGGCCTGCATATACAGCTCGCCAACGAGTTCTTCTGTAACATCGGCAGGAAGATTTATTGTAACTGAAATGGAGTGGTCAACCCATTTTTGCACTGCTCCTTGCATTCTTACCTTTTCCATCCAGTCAATGTCGTTGGAAGAAGCCTTGTAGTAGGGTGATTTCTTCACGAGTTCATCCACTTCTTCCTGGCTCATGTTCTTTTTCGGTTCAATTCCCTGAATCTTCATCCATTCGATGAATTTGGGGTGGTATACAAGGAATTCCTCATAAGCTTCGCCAACTTCGTCTACAAAATCAACTGTTACATTTTCATCACCCGGAACAATCTTTCGTCTGCGCTTATAGACCGGAAGGAATACGGGTTCAAGTCCGGAGGTGGTGCGAGTCATCAACGAGGTCGTGCCGGTCGGAGCAATTGTAAGACAAGCTATGTTTCGACGACCGTGCTTGATCATTCTTTCGTATAGTTTGGGGTCCGCTTGTTTGATTCTTAGAATGAATGGATTGTTTTTTTCTCTTTCCGGATCAAAAATTTCGAAAGCTCCTCTTTCCTCGGCTGCAGTCACGGAAGCATCGTAATATGCAAGGGCTAATTGTTTATGAACCTCAGTTGAGAAAGCAGTTGCTTCAGGAGTACCATATCGAAGACCAAGAGCAGCGAGCATATCTCCTTCACCTGTTGTGCCACATCCGGTACGTCTACCTAAGAGAGTTTTGTCGCGAATCTTTTCCCATAGGTGCAGTTCGGTAGCTTTGACTTCAGCAGTTTCAGGATCTTCCTTAATTTTGGAGATGATTAGATTGATTTTCTCCATTTCAAGGTCGATTATGTCATCCATGATTCTCTGGGCTTTCCCAACATGCTTTTTAAAAAGCTCAAAATCAAATTCAGCTTGGGGAGTAAAAGGATTTTTGACGTAACTGTATAGGTTGATGGCAGTGAGTCTGCAGCTATCGTAGGGACAAAGAGGAATTTCCCCGCAAGGATTAGTGGAGATGGTTTCGAATCCAAGGTCTGCATAGCAATCAGGTACGCTTTCCTTAATTATAGTATCCCAGAAAAGCACACCGGGTTCCGCACTTTTCCATGCGTTGTGAACTATCTTTTTCCATAATGCTGAAGCATCGACTTCTTGAGAGACAACAGGATCTTCAGAATTGACCGGGAATTTTTGCACGTAAGGTGTCTGAGACTCTGCGCAAAGCATGAAAGTATCGTCTATTCTTACAGAAACGTTAGCTCCGGTCACTTTCCCTTGCTCCATTTTAGCATCAATAAAAGCTTCCGCATCCGGATGCTTAATGCTAACTGAAAGCATGAGAGCACCTCTGCGTCCATCTTGAGCTACTTCGCGAGTAGAGTTGCTGTAACGCTCCATGAATGGAACGAGTCCTGTGGAAGTTATTGCAGAATTCTTGACGGGAGTTCCTTTGGGTCGGAGATGACTCAGATCGTGTCCTACGCCACCTCTCCTTTTCATAAGTTGAACCTGTTCCTCATCTTCACGAATGATACCGCCATAGGAGTCAGGATGACCCTCAAGACCTATGACAAAGCAATTGGATAGAGAGCCAACCTGGAAATTGTTGCCAATACCAGCCATCGGACTGCCTTGTGGCACGATATATCGGAAATCCTTGATAAGGTCGAACACCTCATCTTCACTCATGGGATTAGGATAGTTTTTCTCAATACGCGCAATTTCCGATGCAATTCTCCTGTGCATATCATCAGGAGTCCTCTCATAAAGATGGCCAAAGGAATCTTTCAGAGCGTATTTGCTCGTCCATACCCGTGCAGCCAGTTCGTCACCGTTGAAGTATTCAAGAGCTCCCTGGTAGGCCTCATCATTAGAGTATTGTATTGTTTGGTCAGACATTTTGATAGTTGTGTTGAAGTTTGATATAATGTTGCAAAGTTCGTAAAAATTTTTCAAAAATCATATACTTTCAGTTGGGAATTTTACTTAAAGTTTCTCATTGTGATGGTTTAATTTGTTGTAAAATAGTAGTATGATAATTTTATCAACATGAAAAACTATCAAATTTTTGGCATTAGGATAAAAATTCGACTTTTATAATTGAGATGTCAAGTTTTCACCCCAAGAGTGATTTCAATCTATCTTCGTCGAGAATAGTAAAAATTAATTTTCCTGATGGTGTAAGTGATGGATCGGGAAGAGACAGGAGCTGACCAACCAGATTCTCCATCTCTTGGGCACTTAGTTTTCGTCCTCTAACGATTGCGGCACTACGTGCCATGATAAGAGCCATTTTTTCCATTATATCGTCTACCGGATTTGCCTCGGTACCATAATTATCAGATTCTTCCCTGATCGATTCAAGAATTCTCAGAACAGTCTCCTTGGCTACTCCCTGACTTATCATTGATGGAACTGCAGCTATACTCCATTTGTTTTCTTCCTCATATTCGAGAGAGAAACCTATAGCGGACAGTTCAGGTTGTACGCGGGCGAGAGCATCCTGTTGCTCCGGATCCAGTTCAATGATTTCAGGAAATAATATCCGTTGGCTCGTGACCTCTAAACGTTTGACATTTCTAAGGCATTCTTCATAAAGAATTTTCAGATGAGCCCTATGTTGGTCAATAATCATGACTCCACCTCGGGTAGTAGTGACAATATACTTCTCGGCGTATTGCATGCACTCCTTTCCAGGCGGGACCGGACTGTCATCAATAGAAGGAAGCACACCTTCAACCTGAGAGTCTTTACGTGAGTTTTCTTCCTGACGGTTCATAAAACGGGCATAGAGGGTATCCCAGTTTCTAACATTTGTTGTTCCTGAGATGCGGCTATTATTTCCGTAATATGAAGTGGAATGATGTGCGGATTTGACTACATCATCAGCAGAATATTCTGAATCCGTAGTGATATTGAAAGGGTTATAGCCTGAAGGTATCTTGATTTCCGGATTTTCAGGTTTTTCTTTTCCTGCAGGCTGTACCGGCACGAGATCCGTGTCAAAGTCAATTTGAGGAGTAGCGGCGAACTTTCCTAAAGCAGCCTTGACAGAGGCACCCAGAATACTGAGAATTTCCTTTTCGCGTTCAAACTTAACCTCATTTTTGCTTGGGTGTATATTGATATCTATCTCGGAAGGATCCACCTCCAATTTTACAAAGTAACAAGGCTGAGTGTCAGTAGCGATTAGGTTCTCAAAGCATCCTGTAATGACCTTGTGCATCTTAAGATGGTTTATATGCCTGCCGTTAGCAATAAGATGCCATAAGGCGTTTCTACGACGAGCAAATTCAGGTCTGGAAACATATCCATTTATCTTGACAAGGTCAGTGTCAACATCAATTGGAATCAACTGCATGTTGAGGTTATTTTTCCATAGGTCGTTGATTCTTTGCAGCATAGTGCCGGGTCGCAGGTCGATCATTCTGCTACCGGTATCGATACTTATGTGTAGGTTATTGTTAACAAGGGCCATTCTTTCGAATTCCCGCATAATATGTCCAAGTTCTCCAGCGTCTGACTTTAGAAATTTTCTTCTTGCAGGGTGATTATAAAAAAGATTGCGAACAGATATTGATGTTCCTTTTTCACACATGCAAGGTTCTTGAGTTTCCACTTGGGAGCCGTTTATAACCACACGTGTACCCATTTGTGAGTCAGAAGTACGAGTTCGTAGTTCCACTTGAGAAATCGAGCATATCGAAGGTAGAGCTTCACCACGGAAGCCCATGGTATGAAGAGAAAAAAGATCGTCTGCGCTTTTGATTTTTGAAGTGGCATGTCGTTCAAATGCCATACGCGCGTCAGTTTCAGTCATCCCTTTCCCGTTGTCGACTACTTGGATGAGAGTCTTACCGGCATCTTTGACATAAATCTTTATTTCTGTAGCTCCAGCATCTGCGGCATTTTCAACAAGCTCTTTTATGACGGCAGCCGGCCGCTGAATCACTTCTCCTGCAGCTATCTGGTTAGCAACTGAATCAGGAAGCAGTTTTATAACGTCGTCCATCTCTCAGCATTCTTAATTTTTAAAATAGAGATCGAGTTCTTCCGGAACTTCACCGAGTTCATCCTCCCATCGAATCACTCCGTCCACCATCATGCGTTTGGGGCGGATTGCATCAAGCCAAAGGAAATTAGGTAGGTACTTTTGTGGTTTTTTTACGAGGAAGAGGGGAGTGGTGTTGCCGGTGACCTCCGGCCACATCTTGATCTTCTCAATTTGTCGATCTTTCATCTCAACCGTCATGTAACTGCTCTCAGCATCAACCAGCTTATTATAGGAAGAGTCATTTTCCATCGGCAGCATGATTACCTGGACATTTCCATCAACGTATAGGCGTTTCAGATAACTGTCTTCAAACCATGCTTCCATTTTCTTTCCGGCAAGCTGATTATAAAAATCTTCATCTACATATTCTGCCATGAATCCAGTGTTGGGCAGAATAGCATGGTCTACAGTTGAATCATTGAAATGAAGAATAATTTCCTCTCCGTTGACCTGACGTTCTGCATTCCAGACAACAGGCTTCCTTTTCATATACATCAATGAGTCATTCTCATATATTTCAAGGGTATCAGCCACTCCTTGAATATCCTGATTGAAAAATCTTGCCCTTGGATATGCCTTTGCAACGTGGTAATCTCTAATTTCCTTAATTACCATTTCGATTTCAGGCAGAGTATTTTCGTTTTCAACATTCTCAAAATTTTGTTGAAGGTTATTTTGAGTGATATTGCTTACCAAATCATTATGGGGAATTGAATCAGAAGGAATGCTATCGTTTGATGAGAATATGGAGTCCTTATCAATGATAATACTTTCATTCTCAGCAACAAGGGTGTCGATAATTACAGGATCAGGCATAGTCTCGGGAAGTACCTGATATTGTTGTTTGATGATATCGAGCATTTTTGCGAGCAAATCTCTCATTTCTGATTTAGTTATCGGCTCCATCAAAAAATCGTCGTCGAAATCCAATTGCAGGTATTCAAAATTATCCAAACTGAATGGTTCCATGACGAATTTCTCCGGATAGAACTTAGGTTCCCTGATTGTATCTTGCCTAATATACGTGAAAATTGTATCAGCTCTAAGGAAAAGAGTATCCGGTCTTGAATATTCTTTTAGAAGAGGATATTCAGTAGCAAAAGCTTCCTTAGTCGCATCATTGTAAATCCCAAAACCACTTATAAGGATTATCTTATTTGCCGTGTCTGTTATGACTGTCGGTTGTCCAAGTTTGGTAATGTCGCGGTATTGATATGCCTTGCTAATTCTTGTTATATTATCATAAACAATAGAATCTCCCTCCAGAAAAGTCGCTCTTCCAAGCGAATCCTTGTGAATGATTGTTGAACGGTGGGTCATTTCCAGGTTGCCTTCCTGAGTATTGTACCAGCCCTTGCTGGTGTAGATAGTGTCATTAGGACCGTAAATATCAGTGGGGCTATCAATAAGAGCCATGTGAGTGGCTGTATTGTAATATAGAGTATCGCTAAGGAGTGAGAAATTATCTTTATGGTTAATTAATTCAACGTCATAGAAAAATTCTGCGTCTTTAGTGCGGCTGTTGTATTGTCCGTAAGTTGAAGTCAGAGTGTTGACATCGTCTTTCAGAAGACCTCCACAACCATAGAAGCCGGTAGCAAGATCCACGTCATAGTCAAGAGTATCTGTAAGGAGTTCACCACTCGGATCTTTTAGTTTCACTTTTGATTCACTTGGCCCATGAGTCAGTTTTGCGAGTCTTGCATCACCGTTGTAGAATAGTTTGTCTGCATACACGAAAAGAGTGTCGCCTTGTTCCATCCTGATATGCCCGAAAGCATCAAGTGAGTTGATTTCGGGGTAATAATAAGCAGAATCACAGAACATCCATAATGAACCTTGTCGGAACTTCACGTTTCCGCTCACAATCTGTTTCTCGGTTGTGTCGTTCCAAGACTGGATTTTATAAAGACTATCTGCGTATTCCAGGAACACTTTGTCTTTCTGGAACCTGTTTTGCGATGGAATTATCGGTTTGATGGGCTTTGTAGGAGCCGGACGGGTATATGTCTCCTCCTTCTTTTGTGCAATTTTCTTTTTTGCTTGCTGAGCGAACGCACAGAAAGCGATGTTGCCGAAAAACATCAGCGACATCACCCCAATAATAGACAACAAACCTTTTTGATAGCGAGTCATTTACTTTTCTTTCTCCCAACCTTCGTAGCGGAACTCGCAATTGTTCCACCCGTCGGAAATATGGACATAAGTATCTTTGATCTTCTTTTCGATCCAATCCTTTACGATTTTCTCCCTTGCATGGTTTTCATACATGCGCTTGAGCATGTTGTAGTCTTCGGTAAGGCTGGCATTATGTCCCGGAATACGTGCACTTAGCTTCACCATAGCGGCAGATTCCTGGTTTCTGCGTTGGTCGGTCATGACGAAAGGTTCGCTCATGTCGCCAGGTTGCATGTTCTCAATTTTCTGAGCAATTTCCGGTGGCAGATCCTGCATTTCAAAACGAGTAGTTCCATACAATTGGCTTTCTTCATTGTTGTTGATCATCAGCCCCTTGTTGTTGCGGGAATCTTTATTTTGACTGTAAAATCTCACACAATCCTCGAAACTAAACGTGCCGGCAGCTATTTCCTTTCTGATAGAATCAAGTCGCATGGTAGCGTCACGGAGATCTTTGTCGCTGACATGAGGTTTAAGAAGGATATGGCGCACGTTGACCTGCTCACCGCGCTTGTCGATCAACTGGATAATATGGAAACCATATTCAGTCTCAACAATACGGCTTACCTTCTTTGGGTCGCTTAGGTTAAAAGCAACGTTGGCAAACTCGGGCACATAGTCAGCCCTGTTGGCGTAGCCAAGTTCTCCACCTCTCTTGGAACTTTCCGGATCCTGACTGTATATGATAGCAAGAGTTGAGAAATCCTTTTCCCCTTTGTTTACACGGTCGGTAAAATCACGTAATCTTGCCTTAACATCTTCTATTTCCTGCTTAGGAATTATAGGATTTAACTGGATTATCTGCACCTCCACCTGCATAGGCACATAGGGGATGCTGTCCGAAGGAAGTTTTGCAAAATATTTCTTAACATCATTAGGAGTAGCCTTCACATTTTTGGTCAGGTTTTTCTGTACTTCCTCAATAATGTAGTTAGTCTTCATTTTTTCGATTACCTCTTCTCTAATGGAATTCCAAGGTTTGCGGAACATTTCCTCCACCTTTTCGCGGCTACCAAAGAGCTTCACGTAATAGTTCATCTGTCTTTCAGCACCCGAAGTAAGATTGCTCAAAGGTGGTTCGATTGTATCCAGCTTTGCCTGATGGAGATATAGTTTCTCCACAGCAAGTTCCTCCGGGATGACGCAATATGGGTCTCCGCTGGGACTAACCCCCATGCTTCTCATTTGAGCATATTGGTCTTCAATTTCCGATTTATAAATGGCATTGTCACCCACTATCCATGCCACTTCATCGATAACATTCTTCTTGGGGCCATCTTTTTGGGCTGCTGTCACTGACAGACCAATCGCGGTTGCAGCAACGGCCGCAAGGCCTATTGTCATTGTCTTTTTCATCTGTTTTGTTTGATGTATGTGCCTTCTGTCAAAATATTTTTTTCAATAGCAGTTTTCCGAAGAGCCTTGATAAGGCCGGCTTCATAGTCAGCAAGATGCAGAGATTTCAATCTGTCTTCAATAAGGGGCGCGGCATAATCTTCCGGCATTGTTTCCCCGGAAATCTTATGGTCTGTCAAATGCAGGATGTGAACAGTTCCATTAAGTTCTGTTTCGAAATCCACATTTTCAGTTACGAATTTATCAGCGTCGCCGAACTTATGGGGGATTTCTCCTGATATCAAGTCAAAATCTAACCATTTATCTACAAAGTAACGAAAAGAAGTAGCCTCAATCCGCCCGGTATTTTCAAGGGCATCGTAATTATCGGGAGCCGCATTTCTCATCCAAGTCCTAATCTCGTCAAGATGCCGAGAATTAGCCGGAACCTTTATGTACAGTCCCTTTACGATAGGGCGTTCGAGGCGTAAATCCTTAATGTTAGTCTTATAGTATTCTTTCACTTTGTCCAAATCCACAGGCTGCACCCCAGTCTGCCGCATCTTTCTCCTGTAGGAATCAGCGATCAGGCTTCTCCTATACATCGAAGTCAGAGCATCGATCCTGTCCATATCATCGATTTGGCCGGCCGCGAGATCCTCTATAAGGAAACCTTCAATCCATTGGTCGGCAATTTTATTTATGAGGGCGCAACTGTCGGCATAAGATATATCTGCAGGTAGTTGTCGGACTATATCAGACATGAGCAGCACAGAATCGCGGTATTGCGCCACGAAATCACTGTCGGTGATAGCCGAGTCTCGTTCCCCACGGCTACAACCTGCTGCAATGCCTAAGCAGCTAACAATTATAAATGCGCTTCTTCTCATCAATCAGCAAAATTACAAAAAAAATCCCATCCATGCAACAAAAAAAACAGGCATGTATTTTCATGCCCGTTTTAGGATATAGGGTCTAAATTGTCGTAATGCTCTATCCGGGGAAATTTATCTAACCTTTTTCAAAACTTTTTCATAGACCTTTACAGGATATTTTTCCTTCAGACGATTAACCCAATCAGTCTCAAGTTTGTTCTGGTAGTCACTTGTCACAAGAGTCTTGACGTCATCCATTGTTTCAGGAGCTGTTATCATCCTTGGGTCATAGATGAAATATATGGTATACTTCTTATTACTTGGGTTGACGGGTTCACCACCAAAAATGATGTTGTCAACCATAGCATTCTGACCTTCTTCCATAAGGATTCTATCTAATGTTGCTTTCCCTGCAAACTCCTTTTTCAAAGTTTTTAGATAGTTGTCGTCGGTTCCATTTTTAAGTTTTTCTCTAACTTTACCGGCAACGGAGTCGTTGGCGGCTTGAATTAGAATACCCTTCACATGAGGTTTCTGCCAAGTGTAATCCTCTCTATGTGAGTTAAAATAATCATTGAGTCCGTCGTTGTCTTTTGAAGCCTTGTCCCATACTTCCCGCACGCTCACCTCATAGAGAAGTGATCCATCCCTATACTCATTAAGGAGATTTCTATACTCTGCCTGATTGTCAAATAGCCAATCGTATTCGGTGTCAAGAAGAGCATTGTCAAGATGATGGGCAAAATAACGTTTAAGCTCAAATGTTGCTTCCCTGCCATTAGGAATGATCATTGGTCTTACCGTCTTGGCCCAATCAGCGATGGATATCTTGTTTTTGCCAATAGAAGCAATCTCAATTGCCCCTAATCCATTAGGATCGAGAGCATTTTTATGCCATGTACTGTCGAGTCCGTTTATTATAACATCGTTGCAGATCGCATCAATATTTTTTGAATTGAGAGATCCCTTATGCTTTTTTGCAAGTTTGTCAATCAGATTTTTCTCTACGAGCAAAGATTTTTCATCTTGAGGGTTTTGAATTTCCTTAAGAATTCCGGCTTTTATCTCATCGTAGGGAGCAGGTCCTTTTGCATCAAGTTTTTTGATAATATGCCAACCATACTGGCTTTCGACCGGTAAGGATATTTCATCAACATTCAGGGCAAATGCAGCGGAGTCAAAAGGTTCCACCATCATGCCAGCACCAAACCAGTTTAGTTTACCACCCTGCAAGCCAGACCTTTTGTCGTCGCTATATTCGCGTGCAAGTTCCTCAAATTTTTCAGGGTTGGAGATTACAACATTGTAAAGGCTGTCAATCATTGACTTTGTAGCTAAACGTTGTTCATCAGAAGCATTAGGGGGGTAAATTTTCATGATGTGCTCAACAAAAACAGTGCCGCGAGCCGGGCGATTGTTTCCCCCTTTCAGGATATGATATCCCTGAGGAGATTCCACAATTTCTGATATTTCCCCCGGTTTAAGAGAGAATGCAGCTTTATCAAACTCGTATGGGAAGCGACCGGTCTGGAAGAATCCCATTCTTCCACCCTTTTCGCTGCTTGCTCTGTCTACTGAATATTGCTTTGCAAGAGAAGCGAAGTCGGCACCCTTAAGGAGTGCAGTTCTAATTGAGTCAGCAAGAAGTTTAGCATCAGCGTTGTCATCGAAATCAGGACTTTTGGCAATCATAATATGGAAAACTTCCGCTTCGATGCGACTTCTGTCGAACGCCTCTTTCACGAGAGAGTTGAGAAAAACAGAATCTGTCAAATAAGGTTCAGCGAGGTCTGCCTTATATTGGTTCATCTCATTTTGGAAAGAAGGGAGAGTATCAATTTTTTGATCAATGGCATCAGCCACTTTAAGCTTGTAGATTTTAAACATTTCTGTGTAGTTCTCAAGCGTCTGTGGTTCCATTTGCTGTTGCTGGTTCTTGTGATAAAGATACTCGAATTCAGAGCGCGGTACATCCACGCCATTTACAGTCATTATCACGTCATCTTTGGCAAATCCGCTAAGAACTGATCCTGCTAATATGGCAAATGCCACGATATGTTTGCTGTTCATTGTCAATAGAAAAAATTAAAGAAGAGGAATATTTGGTCTTCCTCTTCTTTTAACGTATAAATTCACCTAAAATTGTGTAGAGATGCAAAGTAATCAATCAGCCTGATTGAGTCCCGGATTTTGAGAAAGTTTCTCAAGAACGTAGTCTGCTGTAACTTCAAATTTCTTTTCTTTCGATGACGGCACTTCAAACATAGCGTCGACCATGACTGTCTCCACAATACTTCTGAGACCTCTGGCACCAAGCTTATATTCGATAGCCTTATCAACTATCGTGTCGAGAGCACCGTCAGTAAAAGTCAGTTCAACACCGTCCATTTCAAACAGTTTCTTATACTGGCGGATAATCGCATTTTTCGGTTCCACAAGAATTCTCCTAAGAGCGTCACGATCGAGGGGATCGAGAGCAGTCAGCACCGGAAGACGACCTATGATTTCAGGGATAAGTCCAAAGGACTTGAGATCCTGCGGCATAACATAGCGCATAAGGTTTTCTCGTTTCTTCTTGGCATCTCCGCTGTTGTGTCCATAGCCGACGGTGTGAGTGTTAAGACGGGCGGCAATCTTGCGTTCGATTCCATCGAACGCACCACCACAAACGAACAGTATATTTTTTGTATCGACCGGAATCATCTTTTGTTCCGGATGCTTACGACCGCCGTTTGGGGGGACAAGCACAGTCGAGCCTTCGAGAAGCTTGAGGAGACCTTGCTGGACACCTTCACCACTGACATCACGTGTTATAGAAGGATTATCGCTTTTGCGTGCAATCTTGTCGATCTCGTCAATGAAGACTATGCCTCTCTCTGCTTTTGTCACATCGTAGTCACAAGCCTGAAGAAGGCGTGTGAGAAGGGACTCAATATCCTCACCTACATATCCTGCTTCTGTAAGCACTGTGGCATCCACTATAGTGAAAGGAACATCAAGAAGCTTTGCTATGGTCTTAGCAAGGAGAGTCTTGCCTGTACCGGTAGGACCAACGAGAATTACATTCGATTTCTCAATATCCACGTCTTCGGCATCCTGTTTGCCTTCATCAAGGCGTTGGATACGCTTGTAATGGTTATAGACAGCCACCGACATGTATTTCTTGGCTTCGTCCTGACCGATGATATACTGGTCGAGAAACTCCTTAATTTCCTTTGGTTTAGGGATGGAGTTGTTTTGCTTAGGCGCCGGTTTGCCGGCTTTCCTTTCGGCAAGAGCCGCTCGAGATGTGGTGTCGATATATGATATGCAGTCTGTGCAGAGGGCGAGTCCCGGCATGATCTCCACAACCGGATTAGCCTCGGAGTCGAACACTCCGCACATTGCACATTGCAGGCCGGAATCTGTTGTCTTTTTAGCCATGACCTAAGGGTTATTTCTTCTTCTCATTGATGAGGATTCGGTCGATCATGCCATATTCCTTAGCTTCCGAAGCGATCATCCAGTAGTCACGGTCGCTGTCGGCGGCCACTTTCTCAAGGCTCATTCCGCTGTGTTCAGAAATTATGCGGTAGAGTTCATCTTTTAATTTAAGGATCTCACGGGCAGTGATCTCAATATCTGAAGCCTGACCTTGGATGCCACCCATAGGCTGGTGGATCATCACACGGCTGTGGGGGAGAGCAAAACGTTTACCTTTCTCTCCGGCTACAAGGAGCACAGCAGCCATAGAAGCAGCCATGCCTGTGCAGATGGTGGATACATCGCTGTTTACATATTGCATAGTGTCATAGATGCCGAGACCTGCATATACTGAACCACCGGGGGAATTTATATAGAGGGAAATATCCTTATCAGGATCAACGGAATCAAGATAGAGAAGCTGGGCCTGTATGATGTTGGCACTCTGGTCGGTTACTTGGGTGCCGAGAAAGATAATACGATCCATCATGAGGCGAGAGAAAACGTCCATCTGGGTTACGTTGAGCTGACGTTCCTCAAGGATGTATGGGTTCATATAGTCGGCATGTGGCACAGACACAGCGCCAGCCTGGCGGTTTATGGCTTTTTGATAGCCATCGAGCATATTGCTGTTGATGCCGAGATGCTTTACGGCATATTTTTCGAAATCATTCATAGTCTTTAGTTTAAATTCCGCTTTTGAAATTTAAATTTTAATTTTTTGTGGGTTTAAACAATTATTGTTTAATAGTTTAAAGGTTTAGGCTATGGAAACCATATTATCATATTAGATGTGGGTTCCATATTAAAAAGCGGCGGAACGGATTTCCGCACCGCCGCCGTTATATGCAAATTTATATTATGCTTCTGCGGGTGCGAAGAGTTTGTTGAATTCGTCAACGCTCACGTTCTTCTCGTCGAGAGTTACAGCATTCTTGATTGCTTGGTAGAGCTTATTCTCAAAAGCTTGCTGGCGAACTTGGTCGCCCTGCTTGCCATTGATGATTTCCTGAGCGTATTTCTCAAGTATGTCATCGGGAACGTTCGGCATACCGTATTGAGCAAACTGGTTGCTTGCAATAGCCTTCGCAAGTTCAGTAACGTCTGCCGGTTCTACTTTCACGCCAAGATCTTCTGCAACCTTGTCACTGACAAGTTGCCAAACGAGCTGAGGACGTGCCTTTGCATATTCCTCATCGATGTTTTCATCGTTGAGAGTCTCGTTAGCCTGCTTGAGATAGTCTTTCAGAACTGCGTCCGGAAGTACGATTTCTCCAGCAGCCTTGATGATTGCATCCTTTGAATCGATAGTGAAACGGAAGTCGCTGTCATTCCTAAGCTGTGAAGCAATCATGTTTTTAACACCTTCCTTATATCCTGCTTCATCCTTCACATTGTCTTTGCCAAAGAGCTGGTCGTAGTATTCCTGACCGAGTTCTGCAGGTTTGAGAACGATTGAGTCTGTGATTTCAAACTGGAAGTCACCCTTGTGGTTTTCCACGTCGTCCTTGTCAATGTGGAGCATAGAGCTCATTTCAACCGGACTTGCATCGCAAGTGGCAGCGGGGTTGAAGGTGAATTTATCACCGACTTTCTTACCCACGAAAATAGCCTTCTGTTCGTCGCTCTTGAAATATTCGGGAGAAACAATACCATTTTCAACAACAATACCACCTTCTTTAACGGTTCCGTCTTCGTTGAGCTCGGTTATGATACCTTTCACAACAGCATTGGATTCAACTGTGTCGCCTGATTCCTGCTTGCCAAAACGACGGCGTAGGTTCTGATCCTGTTCTGCGACCATCTGGTCTGTCACCTCAATATTATAGTAAGGCACTGTCATCTCCTTGTTGACAGGAGAAGTGATTTCAGGAGCGAGACCAACACGGAACTTGAAAGTGAAGTCATCGTTCTTGAGATCGAAGTTGTCGTTTGCTTCCGGAACAGGGTTTCCGAGAACGCGAAGATTATTATCCTTAATATAATTGTAGAGGGCTTCCGAAGTAGTCTTGTTTACCTCATCATATTTCACGGCCTCACCATATTTCTTCTGGATAAGAGCCATAGGGGTCTTGCCGGGACGGAAACCTGGTTCGGGACGGTTTTTTGCGATATTCTTAAGGGCTTTCTTTACGTTTTCAGCGTAATCAGCAGCCTGGAGTTCGACTGTGACGAGTCCGTTTACATCGTCAATTTTCTCAAACGTTACGTTCATTTCTTTTTTATGTGTTTATTTCTATTATTTCTATATTAATACCACAAATATAACAAATCCCGTGCCAAAAAACATCTCTGAGAAGATGAATATTTATCTAATTTTGGGATTATTGCGCAAAATTAACAAAAAAATCTGACACTTCCAAATTGGAATTTCAAGAAGAATATTGGTATAATAAGGGTAAGATATCGAAAGAAGAAAAAGAGGACAGGGGCAGAAGAATAAAAAAGCAGGCAGACCGAGATTATCTCGGTCTGCCTGCTTGGGATTTTCGCTTACCGTGTACTGAAGACAAGAACTTATATCTTTTATTACACAATACCCTTCCTGAGATATAATATTCTGCTTATTTCTTTCTTAACGCAGTATAATGGTTACACCGCAGAAAGATTGGGCACCGTAGACGAGAGACTGCTCGATATCAGCAGTCTTTGAGGGGCCACTGATAAAAGCACCAAATCCCATTTCCGGCATTTCGATTCGGGAATAAGCTTCGTGCATGTTGCTGACGATATTATTGCGGTCAACAATAATAACAAGATATTCGCAGATGAAGCAAACAGCGCGTTCCTTCATGGTCTGAGGCACCCATATACAGGCATTCTCGGCGCAGGCAACGGTGCCGAGCACAACGCTCACATCCGTTCCGTCAAGTTGCTGAGGCTTCTCAACCTCGTCGGGATCCCTGTCGGCCTTGATTCCCGGTACGTTGCTTGCAATTGTCTTGGCATTTGGATAAGACCGGCGAATCAATTCATTGATATCATCACCTTCCTGCATCACTATCACCTTGGCACCAGCTGCGGTGGTGGCGGTATTGATGAAAGCGGCCTCAACATCCGGATAATCCAGTTTGGCAAACAGGAGGCCGGGCTTATCGTAAGTTTCACGAACGTTTTTTCTTAGATTGCTGAGTATTGAATCCTTGGTATTGTGGTTATTCATAATTTGATTTTCTGTTGTCAGATTTCAGATGCTTCGAGATGGTTGTCGCATCCGGAGGTTGCTCCCCACCTATTTTGAGTTGGTGGGATAATTAGATGGTAGTCTTTTTTTGAAATTGTCATTCATCTTTAAAATCTGATTTCCATATCTGATGGAATGATTTCTTTGCAAACACCGGCATGTCGTGTCCATAGCACCAAGGACCTAAAGCTAATCCCGTTAGCCATGAAGGCAGATAGTTGGCAGCCGGCGCTATATGCAAGGCAGTTGTGTATAGCTTGGGGTGGTCGAACATAATTTTCATTCCCTCCGACATGGCTTTTTTCATTGGATCGGCATGATGCATGCTGTCAAGTTGCTGCCGCCATTTGTAGATTTGAGTGGAAAGATCCACTTTGACAGGGCATACGTTATCGCATGAGCAGCAAAGAGAGCAGGCAGAGCAATTACCGTAGTGCAAATCGCTGTCGCGGAGCATACCGAGATTGACTCCTATTGGGCCAGGAATGAAATATGAATATGAGTATCCACCCGAACGACGATAGACCGGACAGGTATTCATGCAAGCGCCACAACGCATGCACTTTAGTGTCTGCCAGTGATCTTCATTTCCAAGGATATCACTTCTGCCGTTGTCGACGAGAATAATGTGCATTTCCGAACCCGGACGTGGCTTGCGGAAATGTGATGTGTAAACTGTAGTTGGTTGACCTGTACCGTTACGAGCAAGAAGGCGTTGGAAAACCGCCATGCACTCATAGTCAGGAATAAGTTTCTCAATACCCATCGACACAATATGCAACGGGGGAATCGAAGTGCTCATATCGGCATTTCCCTCATTGGTGCAGACGACTACCTCTCCTGTCTCTGCTATACCGAAGTTTGCACCAGTCATACCACAATCGGCAGTCATGAAATTATCGCGGAGATGGAATCTGGCACATCTGGTAAGAAATGTCGGGTCTGCCTCAGCTTCAAGAGTCTTAAGATCGCCGTGCATGCTATCAGCAGCCTGTTGCCCATGCTTCTTTATGATGTCGTGAGCCCGGAAACATTCGAGCACCTGTTCACGAGTAATATGAATGGCGGGCATCACGATGTGGCTGGGAGGTACACCGAGCAGTTGCAGGATTCGTTCGCCAAGGTCAGTCTCAACCACATCAATGCCATTGGCAGAAAGATTGTCGTTTAGTCCGCATTCTTCTGTCAGCATTGACTTGCTTTTCACGACCTTCTTCACTCCGTGCCCACGAAGAATCTCAAGCACGATGGCATTGTATTCCGCAGCATCCTTTGCCCAATGGACGTGTACACCATTGCGCTCAGCGTTGTCAGCGAATTTCTCAAGATAGTCTGCGAGGTGAGTAACGGTATGTTTTTTTATAAGACTGGCTGCCTCACGTAGGTTCTCCCATTCCGGTACTTCGTGAGCCATAGTGTCTCTTTTGACGCGAACGGACCAGAAAGTCGCGTCATGACGGTCTACGACAGCGGTATCTTTTACGAACTCGTTGGCTTTCTTAGAATGTGAAGTGCTCATTTATTCATTGATTAATGATCAAAGATTAATGATTAATTATCACCGGAAAGGATTTGGGCAACATGAATGAATTTAATCGGAAGATGCTGTTTTGCAGCTATTCCCTGCATGTGCATAAGGCAAGAGGAATCCGGTCCGGTGATGAACTCAGCTCCAGTGGCTATGTGGCGATGCAATTTGTCAAGTCCCATCTTTGTGGAGACACCGGGTTCTTCGATAGAGAACATACCACCGAAACCGCAACACTCGTCGGGGCGTTCAGGTTCAAAAACTGTGATGCCATCGACCAGGGCAAGAAGGTCTTTTATTTTGTTGAATTTAGGTATGTTACGTTCAGTAGGGGAGGATAGGCCCAATTCCCGTACACCATGACAACTGTTGTGTAGACTAACCTTATGAGGGAATTTAGCCGGAAGGGAATCCACCTTAAGAATATCATGTAGAAATTCCACAATATCGACCGTCTTCCCGGCTGCCTCACATTCGTGGCCTGCAATCTTAGGGTGAAAGAACCTTACATAAGAGGCACAGCTTGCCGACGGAGCAACCACATAGTCATAACCTCGGAAAAGCTCGTCGAAACTCTTCACAAGTTTTTCAGCTTTCCCCTCGAATCCGGCATTGCCCATAGGTTGGCCACAGCAAGTCTGTTTCTCAGGGTAAAAAACATCAACACCCAGACTGCGCAATAATTTATAAGTAGATACCCCGACCTCAGGGTACAGGGCATCTACGTAGCAAGGGATAAAAAGTCCTACTTTCATTTAATGCATAATGCATAATTCATAATGCATAATCAAATCAACAGATAATGCATTCATGAGATTATACGTCAATATTTATCTAATACTAATTATTTGGTCTGCAAATATGTGACATGAGTACGCAGATATTCTTCTACGCCATGCTTTCCGTCGGCACCTCCGATTCCGCTCTTCTTAACTCCGGCATGGAAGCCCTGAATAGCCTCGAAATGGAAACGGTTGACATAGGTCTCGCCAAATTCGAGTTCACGAATACAACGGGCAGCATTGTTGATGTCGTTAGTAAAAATAGAGGAAGCAAGACCATATTCACAATCGTTTGCCCAAGCGATAACCTGATCAATATTATCCCAGACGATAATAGGGAGTACCGGACCAAATGTCTCCTCATGCGCGATGTCCATATCCTGACGGCAATCGTCGAGCAGAGTAGCGGCATAGAAATAGCCCTTTTCTCCCACACGGTGTCCGCCACAAAGGATTTTGGCACCCTGACGAACTGCATTCTCCACTTTTGCCTCCACGCTTTCAAGAGCACGTTTCTCCACAAGCGGTCCCATGTCGATATCATCGGCAGAGAAAGGATCTCCCACTTTCACTGCCTCGAATTTCTCTATCAACTTCTTTGTGAGAGCATCCTTGACATCCTTGTGGACATACAGACGCTCTGCATTGTTGCAGATCTGGCCATTATTGCCGATTCTGCTGTCGAGTATTGCCTGGGCAGCCAGGTCGAGGTCAGCGTCGGGGAATACAATCACAGGAGCTTTGCCTCCAAGTTCAAGCGACACCTTGGTGATGTTTGCAGCAGCATCCTTCATGATGCTTTCGCCGGCTCCTACAGATCCGGTCACGCTCACTATGTCGATTTTCGGGCTTGCAGCGAGCTCGTGACCCACCACGCTTCCTTTTCCTGTAACAACGTTGAAAAGGCCGGCAGGAAGACCAACTTTGTCGACCACTTCAGCAAAAACGCAACAGTTTTCGGGAGTGAGCTGTGATGGTTTCACTACGATAGAGCAACCGGCTATAAGAGCTGCGCCTGCCTTACGGGCGATAAGGAAGAACGGGAAATTCCAAGGAAGGATTCCGGCTACTACTCCTATAGGTTTCTTAGAGAGAAGGATGGTCTCCCCCGGATTGTCGCTTGGGATTATTTCACCCTCAATGTGGCGGGCGAAAGATGCCATATAGTGGAAATAACTTATGGTTGCATCTACTTCGATAGTAGCCCAAGAGCGGGTCTTACCCTGCTCACGCATAATAATTTCGATGAATTCGTTGCGGCGCTCGTTGATACCTTCTCCAATCTTTATCAGATAGTCGGCCCGCTGGATTGCCGGAGTTTTTTCCCAAGCCTTCTGAGCCTTGCGTGCGGCATCAAGAGCTTCCTCGACATCTTCTTTTGTTCCTTCCGGCTGACGAGCTATCACTTCTTCAGTGGAAGGATTTAGAACATCAATCCATTTGCCTGAACTGCTTTCAACGAATTTACCGTTGATGTACATTTTTAAGTCTTTCATGTGCAGGTATGTTATTAGGTTAAATTAACAGAACAAAGGTATAAAAAAAAAATCAAATTTGCAACTTTCTTTTTCTTAAGAGATTCAACTTTTGCTTGCTAAAGTTGAAGGCTAAAAGGTTAATAGGTGATAGGGTTATTACTTGAATGAGGAAAATTTGGAAATATTTATTTCTTAATATTGGTAGAGATAATCCCATAATCCATTAAATCATAACCCTTAAGTTGAGCTTGCGAAACTTAAATTAAGTGATATGTCTTTTTATTACGTGATATAAAAGTGATCACTGAATTGTAATGAAATTGTTTAAACAGCTTCATTATTATTTACGAAGAGATATTGAAAACATTAATTCGCGACCACGTAGCCAACGTTGTGATTCAAAAGAGGAGAGCTGGTTGTAGGTAGTGTAGTTATAAGTACGCTGGTTTAGGATATTGTTGAGATTCATCGACAACTCTATACGCTTTGAAAGTTTATATACAAGTTTTGTGTCAATAAGGAAGACATTTTTGTAAGTTTCTGAAGTGATTTCATTGCGGTAATGCTCGCCTATTATGTGCCATTCCCATTTTTGATGAGGCATAATGTTGAAAAGCAGAGTATTTTCCATGCTACTGAGCCAGGAATTCTTTAGGCCGTTCATAGCGAGACGGTTGCGGCTGAAATCAAAAGAATAGTCAAAACTGAACCATCTCAGCGGGGTGCCGTTGATTTTCATTCCTGCGTGCCATGAGGTGCTGACAGAGTTGACTATGCTGTTTTCAGAGATGAGGTGGGATTCGCTACGTGAAAAGTCTCCGTTTAGATTTAAACTTCCTCGGATGAAATCAAGTGTCTTGCCTATACTACCCATAGCATACATACTCTTCCCGTCGCTTTTGGCAGATGAATAGGAATTGACCACGTAGTCGCCAAAGAGCTGCTGCGACATGGTGTAGGGGAGATGTGACCATGATTGCAGGAATCTTGCATTGGCAAACACACCATGACGAGTATGCCTATAGGAAACGCTTGCCGATACATTTTGCGAAGTTGAGGTATAGAAATCGTCAACCCCCTTGCTGAAAGAGCGATAATTTGTCATGATATATCCCGGATGAATCCAGTTAAGATTCATCGGGGCGCGTCCGGATCTACCACTCAAGGATATAGACAGCCGGTTGTTCGGTTTCCAGTTTGCGCTTAAAGAGGGGGAGAAATAAAGTTCCGACCGGTTTGCCAATGCCTTATTGAATGTGTAGTTTGCGAAGCTGACCGGAGCAGAAAGAGTGAAGTTAACCCGCTTCACCCAATACTCGAATTTAGGATTAACGTACAGAGTCAGGTAGTTTGTGCTTATGACATTGGTGAAATCATTTGAAGATACAAAAGGCTCATTGATATCTCCAAGATCCCCTTCAGAGTTCATGGAACGAAAATACCCTTTTATGCCACCTTCAAGGCTCAATGTCACTCCTTTGATCGAGAAGGCGTAGGCCGCGCTCTCATCTGTGAAGAAGGCATGCTCTCCTGTATTTTGCATTGATTGACCCCTGCTCAGCCGAGATTGGGTCTCTTTGTGAAATACAGACAAGGTCTGCGGCAATGATTCCCATTCATTGTTGCTCTGGAACGTGACCAAATGCTTACCCTTGAACCTCTTGATCATCTTGAACTTGTTGGTGATGAAATAATCGGGCATCGATACCTCCTGGGTGTTGGGTATTGAGCCGGTCATTCCAAGACGCATGTCGTCCCAGTCGATGTTTGTCTGCAGAGTGTTGTTGATAAAAGTTGTGCGCCGGTTGACTTCATAAATAAACTTTCCGGAAAGGGAGTGCCGCAGATCACGACCGTCCCGGTTTTCCGTAATCACACGGTCACCGCTCTCAAGAAAATAAGTTGTTATGTTGGTAGCTGCCGATGTCGTCCGGTTGAAAGAATAGTCTATCTGAGTCTTGAACTCACCGTTTTTCAGTTTCCACAAACTGTTGGTAGAGAGCAACGCCGAACGGTTGAAAAGAGTCCGGTTCGATTTAAGGGAGGGCACACCAGGTAAAGAAACACCAAGATAGTTGCGCAGCGCAGTCTGGCGTGCAGATGCAAAGAAGTCGGTGGCCTGGGAAGAAAGGTCGGTTCCTATATTGTTGGTCTTGACGGTTGTGATATTCTGGAAACCGGGCATCACAGCCATAGCAAACAGTTCGCCATCCCATATAGCACCTTCCGGTTGCCAGGAGTAGCCACCTCCAGCCTTTCCATGGAATGACCATGTAGCCTTCGCCTTGTTCTTGAGCTTGAGGTTGATAGCCGCCTTATCGGAGAAACTGATACCTGCGAGCACCTGCATTGGCTGATGATTTTCCATAACCTCCACAGCACCCACGTCGTCGTGGTTTATTCCGTTTGTGGCGATGCCATATTTTCCTCCAAGCAAGTCAGACCCTTCGATGTAGAACTTATTAATGTCTTCTCCCTGATACTGGATCTTGCCTGAAGTAGATACATCTATACCGGGCATACGCTTTAGGACATCTCCGATGCTACGGTCTTGGGCCTGCGCGAAACTGCCGACATTGTAGGTGATTGTGTCTCCCTGCTCGCGAATTGCATCAGCCTTGACTGCCACTTCTTTCAGCATAGTTGCAGCAGCCTCCATGACAATGGTGACAGGCAGCGTTACACTGTCGAGTTTCACAGATTGCTTGGCAAAACTCATCATCGACACGTCGAGAGTGTAGCCTTTGATATCCGGTGAACTTAACGAGAACTTACCGTAGGCGTCAGTGGTAGCAAATTTCTTTATCTTTCCCTCTGAGTTGCGGAGGATTACAGAAGCACCGGGCAGTGGATCTTTTGATACATCCTCCACGACGACACCAGATACGTTGACTTGTGCAGCACATGTCATCGCCACCATAGCGAACAAAAATATGTTGTATAGTCGTTTCATATGAGACGGGGTCTTAATTGCGATATCCCGATGCAAAGATATAACTAATTATTTCATTAAACGTGACTTCAGTCATGATAATCTGTTTCAAGGAAAT
Source organism: uncultured Sangeribacter sp. (assembly GCA_964421525.1). Taxonomy (GTDB): domain Bacteria; phylum Bacteroidota; class Bacteroidia; order Bacteroidales; family Muribaculaceae; genus Lepagella. The sequence goes on from CAYQXG010000010.1 coordinate 25,556, forward strand.
CATCGGAGCCTTTGTAATCGGCATTTTTGGGATTCACTCTACCTCCAGTCAATGCACTTATCTGAGCCGCCCTATTCCTACGGGAATAGTCCTTGGTTTTGAGATATGATTTCCTTTTAGTTTTGAAGAGTTTGTCCGGGTTTATTAAATTAGGCTTGAAAGTTTCGTTGCACTGCTGAAGTCCTGTGATATAAAAACCATATTCCCCATCCTCAGTTTCGGCTTTCATTATAAGACCAGGAAGTCCGCATAGCTGCCAGGGACCATCCTGAACAGGCACATCCGGAACAAACCAGGCTTTCCATTTGCGACCATGATAATCGGCAGATGCAAGATTGCATTCATAATCAAGAACAATTTCTGTAGAATCGCAAAGCTGCCAGGAAAGGTCGTTGATATCTACTTCATATTGGTATTTGTCTCCACCATTTGAATCCCAAACAGTAATGAGATTAGTTGCAAAATTTTTAAGACATTTATATTGGCTTTGTTTCATTAAGCCTTTTTCTTTCATTATTTTAAAAAGATCCTTGTTAGTCTCCCTATATTCCCTCGCCGCATCTTTAAAAGCGCTATCATATATAGCACTTCCGTTAGGGTCATTTTGCAAAGAATCCACAAAATAAGTCTGGGGATCATAGTAATATGATGCGCCATTGCCTATCTGGAGAATAAATTTGTCTTCTTTTTGATAAATGTCTCCAGTCTTTTCATTCCTATGCTTGTGCCAAGCAGTGTATTGAGCTTTTAACGAAGCTAACGGCCTTTCTTCAGCATAGGAAGAAAGAGAGAGAACTGCTATCAGTCCAATGGTGAAAACAAGTCTTTTCATAATTATTTCAGTTTATTTCGCAAAGATACAACCAAAATTTAAATTATGCAACTAATATTTTAATTATTTGTGAAAATTTGCTAATTATTCAAAATAGCAGAAGCTATTTATTTAAGTAGCTCACAAAAATTAAACGATATATGTATACTATGCAGACTGAAAGATCTTAAAAAAGTTTAAACAACTTCATTTGTAAGTTGGTATGGTTATCTCTATTATTCTACCTTATTTTCTATGATCATATTTTCACAAACGCGTTACAGACGCCTACGAGATATTTTGAGACGGTGTCTTAACCAATGTGCACAATACGGACAAGCGTAAGATATCGGATAACACTCCACACTCGCGTTTAGCCAAAACTTAAGAGTGTATAGTTACAAGGGTTGCGCCGAAACCGTATTCCTGAAAAGAAGCGTCTTGAAGTTCTGCTTTGGGATACTCCTTCTTGAGCAAATCGCGGACTGCCTTACGTAGCACACCGTCGCCTTTACCATGGATAAATACTATCTTCTGCCACTTTCTTTTCGAGTTCTCTTTCATAGTCTTTCGGACAGTGTCGAGTTGCAACTGGAGCATATCTTTGTTTTCCATGCCTGCGGTTGTGTCGACCAATGAGTCGATGTGAAGGTCAACTTCTATCAATGGTAACAGTTTATAGGGACTCAATTCCTTACCTCGATCTTGCTTCTTTGTTGTTTTATCCTTTGGTTGCTCCTTAACCATTGAAGCAGCATAGTCAGCCATCATTGAGACACTATCAGCCTGGGCGCGGTCATCTTTTACAAGAGATATTTCCATCACCGGCGACTCAAAATAGATACCGGGGCGGAAGCAATGCAGCTTGAAAAATTTAGTGAGGTCGAGTTTACGGCTGATTGTGGCAGCGGGCTTCATCTCAAATTCCTTGTCTTTCTTATATGCCACATACTGAAGTGCAATCTTTTCATAGTCATTGAGTTCACCCTGACGAAGCACTGCGATATCAATTAATTCGTTAGGGGCAACTTCACCGGCATAGACAGTATTCCATCCCCGTTCTTCCGCGCTACGGCGCATAAATGTGAAAAAGAGGAAATAGTTTGAATCATTGACGAGAACAGCATTGAAATCAGATTTGCTGAGGTCTCGGATTGATATTGGTTCGAATGCAACAGCAATGTTCAATTTGTCACCGTAGTTTGTTTCCTCAACCTTCTGCGGAAGGGATGATTGGGCAGAAGGAGCCGGGATTTCCTTTGAGGGGGCATCATTGCGATTTTTTGCAGCGTCAAAAGCTTTTTGATCGAAGAATAGGTTTGGACCATTTGGCTTCTTTTCATGTCCGGCTGGAAGCACCACCACCAGTTCATTAATCAGCACAGGGGTCTCAAAGCCGTCTTCATCGACATAAGCTACCTTCCCTTCAATTTTTCTTACAACACCGCCACCGACGGCGTTTAGATATCTTACAGTATCACCTATTTTTATCATGGTAGTTTCTTTTTTAGTTTTCCGTTTTCCGTTTTCAGGTTCCAGGTTTCAGGTTATTGGATTTACAAGATTTAGATATCTTATATGATTTATGAATCTTATAGTTGATCATTAATCATTGCTTATGGTCTCGTCTGGCCGGAACCTTTGATGAGCCATTTGTAGGTCATCAATTGCTCCAGACCCATTGGACCACGGGCATGGAGTTTTTGTGTGGAGATCCCTATTTCGGCTCCGAGACCAAACTGGGCACCATCGGTAAATGATGTCGGAGCGTTTACATATACGCATGCAGCATCAACCGATTGACAGAATGTGTCGGCTACTGATTGGTTCATCGTGACGATTGCCTCGCTATGACCTGAACCGTTGGCTGCAATATGCACTAATGCTTCATTAAGATTATCAACGGTTTTTATAGCCATCGCGTAGCTAAGGAATTCGCGGCCAAAATCATCTTCACCAGCATGTTTGAGAAAAACGTCAGGATATTTTCCTTTCAATGCTTTATAAGCTCGTTCATCGGCATATATTGTCACATCGTGTTCTTTTAAAGGGGAGCAAACAACAGGCAGATCGGAAAGACGGGAGCTGTGGATAATAGCGCAGTCGAGAGCATTGCAGACACTCACCCTACGAGTCTTGGCATTATTGACAATGTCAGTGGCAATCTTGATGTCGGCATCTGCATCAATGTAAGTATGGCAGACTCCGGCGCCAGTCTCTATCACCGGAACAGTAGCATGGGACATAACACTGTCGATGAGCTGTCGGCCACCGCGTGGAATTATTACATCGACTAATCCTCGCGCTGTCATTAATTTTACACCTGCTTCACGAGTCGACGGCAGAAGCGTCAACACTGCAGGGTTGATACCCATATCCCTCAATCCTCGATGAATTGCGTCAGCTATAGCCCGGTTGCTGGCATCCGCATCGTGTCCCCCTTTCAAAACGCATGCATTGCCGCTCTTGAAGCATAGGGCGAAAACATCGGTAGTCACATTGGGACGAGCTTCGAAAATCACGCCAATCACCCCAAAAGGAACTGCTACACGGGTGATCTCAAGACCATTAGGACGGACACGCCGATCTATCACCCTATGAGGTGAGGGGAGTGCTGCGACTGCACGCATATCGTCGGCAATAGCCTTGATACGCTCCGGGGTTAGCAGAAGGCGGTCTCGCTTTGGATCATCAAGGCCCATCTTATCCATATCGAGGGCGTTTGCCTTCAATATAATGTCGATGTCAGCCTCGAGAGTGTCAGCTATGTGGAGAAGAGTCTGTGATATTTTAGCATCGTCAAGCTTCAACAGCTCTCCGGAGGCGGATTTGGCAGATTTCATATTTTCAGTTTTAGGAAATTATTCTATGTAAAGATAATCGTAGTGGATTAAAGGCTTACAACCGTGGAGTCCAATCTGCAAGCGTGCTTCATCGCTGCTGCAGGAGACACGTCCTATTCCTATTGAAATTTCTTCGGCATCAACCACTTTGACAAGATCATCCTTTTCAAAATCACCTTCGATGGCAGTGATTCCAACCGGTAATAGGGAAGCTGCTTTTGATGAAGTAAGGGAAGCGGCAGCTTTTTCGTTTATACGGACGATACCTTTTACAAACCCATCACTATGGGCTATCCAGCGTTTCATTGAGGAAGCAGGAGAGTCTGACGGGAGGAATCTTGTGCAAGGCGTCTCGGGATCCTTGTCGATAAACAGGCTGGTCAGTATGTGGTTGCGTCTGCCGTTGGCTATAATCACTTCAATTCCTTCATCGCTTACCTTGCGTGCAATGCGATGCTTCGTCACCATTCCACCTCGCCCAAATCCGGACTTTTCTGTCACAATCACATCGCTGATCTCATCATTTTGGTTCACTATGGGAATAAGACGAGAGTCAGGATTACGAGGATCACCGTCATAAATGCCATCAATGTTACTGAGAATCACCAAAGCATCGCAATCGAGCATTGTAGCGATAAGTCCCGAGAGTTCATCATTGTCTGTAAACATCAACTCCGTCACGCTGATAGTGTCGTTTTCATTCACAATAGGAATTACACCTGCCTCAAGCATCACGAGCATGCAGTTGCGCTGATTAAGATAATGACGACGAGTAGCAAAGCTTTCCTTCATAGTCAGCACTTGTCCTACCTTAATGCCATGGTCTCTAAAGAGGTCGTAGTATCTGTTGATAAGCTTAACCTGTCCGATTGCAGAGAAGAACTGGCGTTGGCTGACATTATCGAGGCGAGAGGTGTCGAGATCGCGACATTCCCCTTTACCGCAAGCCACTGCGCCGGAAGAAATGAGCACAGTCTCAATGCCAGCATCGAGCAGATGGCAAATCTGGTCGACAATTGCCGAGACTCGGGTGATGTCGAGGGTACCGTCGTGGCGTGTAAGTACATTACTGCCTATTTTGATTGCAATTCGCATGGTGGGTTTCCGTTTTCCGTTTTCCGTTTTTCGTTTTCGGATTTCGGGTTATTGGTTCTTGGAGAGGGGTGCGAGAATGGCATTTATTATCGCAGAAGGGAAAGCATCGTGCTCAAGTTGATTGATTCCCTTTATTGTCATGCCACCGGGAGTCGTCACCTTGTCAATCTCTGATTGCGGCAGTGCACCGTCCTGTTGCAGCAGTGCTATCGCTCCATCCACTGTGGCATTTACATATCGAAGAGCATCTGCGGGGCGGAATCCTAACTGGACTCCAGCCTGAACGGCAGCCTGAACGGCTTTGAAGACGTATGCAATTCCGCATGAGCATAGTGCTGTCCCAGCATCTATATGCTTCTCATCAGTCAGCGCCACTTCACCCATAAGGGAGAAAATATTAATGACGATGTCAATGCCCGGATTATCCACCTTTTCACTACAAACAAAAGTCATACCTTTACCCACGGATATTGCCGTGTTGGGAATTGCACGGAACAACTGCAGGGTAGTCAAGTCCAAGCTGTCGCTTGAAACGCAGAACATCTTAGCAAAAGACACGAAGTCCACTCCTCCTGCCACTGAAACAACAATCCTGTTTTCAGCTTCGATATATGGGGTTATTTCCTCAATAACAGCGGGTAGAATCCAAGGCTTGACTGCAAGTATTATCACGTCAGCCCCTTTTATTGCCTCAACATTATCGCTATAAGTTGATAATTCCGGAAACTCATTATGAAGTTTTTCGAGTTTGGAGGGAGAAGGGTTTGAAATTCTGACCAAGATTTCTTTGTTGGCTTTGCAGATTGCCTTAGCCATAGCGCTTCCCATATTTCCGGCACCTATTATTGCAACGGTTTTCGTTTTCTGTTTTTCGTCTTCCGTAATCATGTCAATGTCGTTTTTAGGAGTGGCGTTTCAGGAGTTCCGCTTCGAGTTCTGAGAGAGTCACACCCATTTGTTCTGTTAGGACGAGGAGATGATAGATCAGATCACAAGCTTCGTAAAGAAAACGGCTACGGTTGCCATCGACAGCCTCTATTGTGCATTCCACCGCTTCCTCACCAACTTTCTGTGCTATTTTCTTGACACCTTTTATAAAGAGTTTGGTGGTGTAGGAGTCATCAGGCATTTCCTTATGCCGGTTAGCCACTACGTCGGCAAGTTTTCTGATAAATCCATCGGATGCAGGAGTGTCGAAACAGGATTCAGTGCCGCGATGGCAGGTAGGACCTACAGGATTTGCCTTGATAAGTAGAGTATCGGCATCGCAGTCTGCATACATTTCCACCACGTTGAGGAAGTTGCCGCTTGTCTCACCTTTAGTCCATTGGCAGTTGCGGGAACGGCTGTAGAAAGTGACCTTGCCGGTAGCGACAGTGGTTTCAAATGCCTGTTGATCCATATATCCGAGCATCAGCACCTTCAAGGTGGTAGCATCCTGAATGATTGCAGGAAGTAGGCCGTCGGCATTTTTATTTAGGTTGAAGTCGGAGAAATTCATAGTTTTCAGTTATTTGTTTTCCGTTTTCAGATTCTTGTGGGAATATTCAGGGATGCGAGGTGTGATTTGAGGTCGCGAATGGATATCTCACCATAATGGAAAATGCTTGCGGCGAGTGCGGCATCAGCTTTCCCGGCAGTCAAAACCTCCGCTATGTCGTCGGCACTACCGGCACCTCCTGAAGCAATAACCGGAACATCCACACTTTCTGCAAGAGATGCATAGACATCGCATGGATAGCCGGATTTGGTTCCATCGTGATCCATAGAGGTGAAGAGAATTTCACCGGCGCCCAAGTCAACCACCCGACGAGCCCAATCCATTAGCTCAATGTCGGTGTAACGGCTACCTCCGTGGGTCGTAATTTTCCAGATTCCGTTGGAATCTGTGCGAGCATCGATAGCAACAACTACAAATTGGCTACCATATCTGTCTGCAATCTCCTTGACTAACTCAGGTCTTGCCACAGCTGCAGAATTTACAGTGATTTTATCAGCTCCGGCATCGAGCATGCGGGAAGCATCGTCGAGCGATGAAATACCGCCGCCGACGGTGAAAGGAATGTTGAGTCGGTCGGCCACTTTTCCAACCATTTCAGTAAAAGTGCGCCGTCCTTCCTTAGAGGCTGTTATATCGAGAAACACCAGTTCATCGGCACCCTGCCCTGCATAGAACGCACCCAATTCCACAGGATCGCCTACATCTGCAAGATTTCCGAAGTTTATGCCTTTGACCGTGCGTCCGTCTCTGACGTCGAGGCAAGGGATTATGCGTTTTGCTAACATATTTTTTCGTTTTCCGTTTTCAGTCTTCCGTTTTCTGAAAGGTTTTAAAGATTCTAGTTTAAAAAATTCCCGATCAGATGGGAGAGCTCATCTAAGGTGACATGGCCTTCGTAGAGGGCTTTGCCCACTATGACCCGGCGTTGACCGGAATCGGCAAGACGACGTATATCGTCGATAGATGAGATGCCTCCACTTACGGTGACTGTTATCTGTGGGTATTCGTTAAGGAGGCGTTCGTAGAGACTAAAAGCAGGCCCCTTCAACATACCATCATAAGATATATCAGTTACAATGGCTTGTGTGAGGCCATCAGGAATGAAGCGTGTAAAGAGGTCGTCGATTGTTGTCTCCTCGGTGTCGAGCCAACCGGAAATGGCAATCTTGCCATCTTTTGCGTCTGCACCCAAAATCATGGTCTGATTGCCGAAAGATTTAAGCCAGCTTGCAAAGAGTTCTGGTTTCCTTGCTGCAATACTACCAGAAACAAGATAGGTGGCACCGGCATTGCGGGCAGAATTGAGGTCTTCAGTCGACTTCAACCCCCCTCCCCATTCTACAGACGCACCGTTTATACTTGCCATAGCTTCAAGAGTGGAAAGCGAGAGGGGACGACCAAGGCGTGCACCATCGAGATCAACCGCGTGGATCCTCGGCATACCGGCATCTACAAATCTGCGCACCATTTCCTGAGGAAGGGCGTCATAGACGCGTTTGCTGGAGTAGTTGCCTTGCGATAGACGAACACATCGGCCATCGATTATATCGACAGCAGGAATAATCTCAATCATAGTTCAAGGAAGTTTTTTAGTATTCTTTCCCCTACGTCACCGCTTTTCTCAGGATGGAACTGCGTGCCATAGAAATTTTCATATTTGAGTGCTGCGCTGAACATATTACCCTCCGATCCAAAACGTGTTGTAGCAATTGTATCACAACAAGTGGAGGCATAATATGAATGCACGAAATATACATATTCTCCCCCATGCAAACCTCTGAAGAGCTTGCTTTCAAGGTTATGAATGGAGTTCCAACCCATGTGTGGCACTTTGTCGCCGGCTTTCGGCCTGAAGCGACGCACAACCGTATCGAAAAGACCAATCCCATCCGTATCGCCCTCCTCAGTGTGTCGGCAAAGCACCTGCATGCCTACGCATATTCCAAGCACGGGCTGACGAAGATCGCATATCAGGGCATCTAGACCAGTCTGACGGAGTCGGGCAGTAGCCTCGCCGGCATGGCCAACACCGGGAAGAAGCACTTTGTCTGCCCGGCGGATTATCTCGTGATCGGATGTAAGCACCCACTCGGCTCCCAATCTTCTGAGAGCATTCTCTACCGAGCGTAGGTTGCCGGTTTTATAGTCAATCAAAGCAATCATAACAAACCTTTGCTTGAGGGTAATGAATAACAGAATGGCTGGCGACGCACCGCCATCTTCAAAGCTCGTGCGAAAGCCTTGAAAATGCTTTCCGCTATGTGATGGTTGTTTTCTCCATGCGCAGCAATATGCATGTTAGAGCGTGAGGCTACTGCAAGTGAATTGAAGAAATGACGGAACATCTCAGTTGGAGTGTCACCAACAAATTCCCGTGTGAATTCCACTTCCCATACCAATTCAGCCCGACCTCCGAAATCAATCAGGACCATAGCGCGGCTTTCGTCCATAGGGAGCACGAAACCATAACGTTCAATGCCAGCCTTGTTACCAAGAGCCATGTCGATTGCTTGACCAAGAGCTATGCCGACATCTTCCATAGTGTGATGCTCGTCAACGTCGAGATCTCCCTTGCATGATATGTCGAGGCGGAATCCGCCATGATGAGGAAGCTGGCACAGCATGTGGTCGAAGAACTTGAGACCTGTGGAAATCTTGGAACCAGCCGGATTTCCATCCAGGTCAAGATCAATCACTATATTGGTCTCGGCAGTGTGCCGCTCGATGTGAGCATGTCGAGAGTCATCAGTTTGTCTTGAACTGTGGTTGGACGGCTGACGGTGTTGGTCGAAGGCGGAGATTATGTCGAGCATTCGAGCGTTTTCTTCAGGTGTGCCGACAGTCAGGCGCAGACAATTGCCGCAACCCTCCACAGAAGAACGGTTACGGACAATCACTCCATATTTAATCAGGTAATCGTAGAGCTTGTCGGCATCGTCAACCTTAATAAGAATGAAATTTGCATCGCTATCATATACGCGCCTTACGCACTTGAAATTTGGCAAAGCCTTCAGCAGCATATCCTTTTGAGAAATAATCTCCTTAACCTGATCGGTTATGTCGCGGTCGATAAGGGTCAGGACCGCCTGCTGAGTCGGTCCGTTGACATTATAGGGATGTTTCACCATCGCCATTATACGGGCAATCTCAGGGACAGCAATTGCAATTCCAAGACGCATAGATGCCATTCCCCATGCCTTAGATAAAGTCTGCAGCACAATGATATTGGGATGAGAGTCGATTAACGGCACCACAGAACCCTTTGCAGAGAAATCTATATAAGCCTCGTCAACAACCACAATTCCATGAAATCTTTCTGCAAGATCAATTATAATCCCGGGATCGAACGCGTTGCCGGTGGGGTTGTTAGGGGAGCAAATCCACATTATTTTGGTGTTGGTATCCGCCGCCCGGAGCATGGCATCAGCAGAAAGACCAAAGTTATCGTCAAGAGGAACCTTACGATATTCAACATCATTTATGGCAGCCGAAACTGAGTAAACGCCATAAGTTGGACTAATTGCTACCACATTGTCGACGCCGGGATTGCAGAAGATACGGTAGACAAGATCGATGGCTTCATCAGAGCCGGCTCCCCCGATAAATAAACGGTCAGGAGTCACTCCTTTCATTTTTGCGATAGCCTCTTTCAGATGTTTTTGGTGAGGATCCGGGTAGCGGTTAAGCCCGTTGTCATACGGATTCTCGTTGGCATCAAGCCATACTGATATGTCGCCACCCTTAAATTCGTCGCGGGCAGTTGAATATGGAGTTAATGCAAGTATATTTTTTCTTACTAAACTGGAGATGTTCATTGTTGTCTGATTCTGAACGGATGTCTTAAAAAGCCTTTTAGGGCTTTTCTTATTTTAGCTTTTCCTGATTGGGATAATCATGAGGAGGCCTCCTCAATTTAAGTCTTTTAGTCGGACTTTGACAGCTGCGGCATGGGCATCAAGCCCTTCGGCTTCTGCCATAGTTATGATGGTGGATGCCAATGCCTCAAGTCCTTCGCGTGTCAGTTCCTGATAGGTGATCTTTTTCATGAAACTGTCTATATTAACTCCGCTGTAAGCCCGTGCCCATGCGGATGTAGGCAGGGTATGGTTTGTACCTGATGCATAGTCGCCTGCGCTTTCACACGAATAGTTGCCTACAAATACGCTGCCAGCCGAGGTGATAGCATAAGCCACTTTCCAAGGGTCTTTCATAGCAATGATCAGGTGTTCCGAAGCATAGGTGTTTGCAAAATCCACCATTGTTGCCGCATCAGGGAAAATCAGGATCCTGCTCTGCGCCATAGAACCTTCAATCCAAGTTGTGCGAGTAAGTTTCTTGGTCTGAAGATCAACTGCAAGCTCAACTTCTTTTGCAATTTCTTTAGAATCAGTGATAAGCATAGACTGGCTGTCGGGGCCGTGCTCGGCTTGAGAAAGGAGATCGGCAGCGATAAACTCCGGATTAGCCGAAGAATCAGCCATCACCATCACCTCACTTGGACCAGCCGGCATATCAATCGCGACCACATTGGAGACCATTTGTTTTGCTTTCGTCACATATCTGTTACCCGGACCGAAAATCTTATCTACGCGTTTAACGGATTCTGTGCCATAAGCCATTGCCGCTATCGCCTGCGCTCCTCCAATCTGATAGATTGTATTAATCCCGCATAGTTTTGCTGCAAATATAATTTCGGGAGCAATTCCTAACTCGCGTGAACGAGGTGTGCATAGAGCCACGTGCGGACATCCTGCAATCTTAGCCGGGATTCCCAACATCAAGACTGTTGAGAAAAGGGGAGCCCTGCCGCCCGGAATGTAAAGGCCGACATTCTGAATCGGAACCTGACGTTGAATACATTTAACGCCACAAGTTGTCTCCACTTCAATCGGCTCCATAAGCTGCTTACTATGGAATGAGGCAATATTGTCGGCTGCTTTTCGGATTGCCTCTGCAACTTCGGGGGAAACTTTGGCCGCAAGGCTGTCGATTTCGGCAGCATCCATTTGAATAGAGTCAAGCTCGCAACCATCGAACCGGGAAGCATATTCTTTCAAGGCAATGTCACCACGATCGGCTACTTGTTGGATAATCTCACTTACAGCCCGGTCGACCGATAGGTCGTCAGCCGGAATATTGCGGCGGCAAAGGTTTTCCCATTGAGCGCGCGGCGGATTTACAACAATCTCCATCAGCTGATAATATTTTCAAGTGACAAAATCAGTATATCCTCGGCTCCTATTTCCTTCAGTTTCTCTATCTTTTCCCAAAGATCAGACTGGCGTATCACCGCGTGAACTGAAAACCAACCTTTCTCGAAAAGGGGTAGGATAGTGGGGCTCTTAAGACCAGGGAGCAGTGCCACTGCTTCATCGAGCTTGTCTTCCTGAACATTCATGAGCACATATTTCATTCCACGGCTGTTGACAATGGAAGAAAAACGGAACATGAGCTTGTCGAGGTCTTTCCTTTTATCTTCAGAAAGCTCCGGGTTGCATATCATCACTGCTTGCGAATGCATCACTTGCTCCACTTCAGAAAGACCGTTCTGCACGAGCGAATTTCCTGTGGATACAATGTCGAATATCGCATCAGCCATGCCTACAGCGGGTGCAATCTCAACCGAACCGGTTATGACGTGAATCTTGGCATCTATATCATTTTCAGCCAACCATTTTTTCAGCAATACAGGATAGGAGGTGGCAATGCTCTTTCCATTGAGCCAAGAAGGATCGTTATAATCGGAATGCTTCGGCACAGCAATTGAAAGGCGACATTTGCCGAAACCTAATTCCATAACCTGCTCAACGTTTTCCTCTTTCTCACCAACTTCATTTTGGCCTACGATGCCGATATCAGCAACTCCCATAGCTACAGCCTGAGGAATATCATCGTCGCGAAGATACAGCACATCAATAGGAAACCCCTTTGCTCTTGAGATCAGTGTGCGAGAGGATCCGGAAATCGAAATCTCCGCTTCGGAGAGAAGGGTGAGGCTGTCGTCGTGTAGACGCCCCTTTGCTTGTATTGCAATTCTGAGCATAATCTTAATTATTGAAATAAAATGCAAAATTACACAAAAAATTCCAATAATGGTGCATTTGGTGTAAAAAAGTTGTCGGTTTTCGGTTTTCAGTTTTCAGATGGCGTTTTCGGAAGTTTTTCGATTACCTTTACGAAAGATTCCGGGAGCCGGACATTGTAGAGGTTCATGGCATCCTTGAAGAGCGGAGCGATTTCCTCATCCTTGAAACCGGCAATGCCGCAACCAATGCGTGTTACATAGAAAGTGTTTTGATCGCATTCACGAGCCACCTCAATAAATTGGTCGACATAGGGTTTGATGGTTTCTACACCACCCTGCATTGTCGGGATGGCATAGCACTGACCCTGAAAGCCGACACCATTTCCCCATTCGGCACCAAATTTCTCATAAGCCATTTTAGCGGCACCACCGGCATGAATGCCTTCGAGATTGCTGCCAAATACAAAGATATCGTCTTGATCGAGATGAGTGATGTGTTCAGGAGTGTATTTCATTGCTATTTCTTATTTAGATTTGTTTTGAATATTACAAAGGTAATAAAACTTTCCCGGATATCCAAGTTTTGGCTAAAGGATGTGAGGAAGATTTTGAAAATCAACTTAAATTCATTAATTTTGCAAGAGATATGGAAATAAGAAATCAGAATTTACTTCGATATATAACCCCGCTAAGAGAGGGCGGTTCGCTGCCAGCATTGGCGGAGGCGGACGATGGATTCAAATACGTTGTCAAGTTTCGTGGTGCCGGACATCGAGAGAAAGCTCTGATCGCGGACTTCATGGGGAGCGAGATAGCCCGGCTTGCAGGATTCAGGGTGCCAGAGCAAGTTTTTCTGAATCTCGATGAATATTTCGGTCAATCGGAGGGAGATGAAGAAATTCAAGATCTACTGAAATGGAGCCAAGGATTGAATCTCGGGGTTCATTATCTGCAGGGTGCGATGACTCTTGATCCTTACGCGAATCCAATTGATGAAATTCTTGCCTCAAAGATTGTTTGGCTTGACACATTCATAACCAATGTAGACCGTACTGTCAAGAACACCAATATGCTTGTGTGGCATAATGAAGTGTGGCTGATAGACCATGGTGCATCGTTTTATTTTCATCATGCCTGGAGCGATTGGGAAAAAAGCGCTCTTACACCTTTCCCCTACATCAAAGATCACGCATTGCTTCACAAAGCTACTAAGATTAAGGAGGTTGATAAGCAGATGAGAGAAAGAATCACACCCGATAAACTCTCGGAGATTGTAGATGCGATTCCTTCAGACTGGTTGCGCTGGGATGCAGGAAGTGAAGAGGAAGGGGAGGAGCGCAGGGAAGTTTACCGCAAGTTTCTCATGAAGAGATTGAAAGAAGTTGACATTGTAAAAGCTGTTGAAGATGCAAGATCTAAACAAATATGAATACGCAGTTTTGCGATTCGTTCCGAGAGTGGAGAGAGAGGAATTTGTCAATGTAGGTCTTGCCATGATGTGCAAGCGTAAGCGTTGGATAAAGGTTGAGATCTGTATAGTGGAAGATAAGATCAAGGCTTTGTCGCCGGCAACCGAAATAGATGCTCTTGCACGTCAGTTGCAGTCGTTTGTAGCCATAGCTCAAGGAAACCGCGATGCCGGACCTGTGGCGGCATATCCTGTTGAGGAGCGTTTCCGCTGGATTTCAGCGGTGAAAAGCAGCGTCATACAATGTTCACGGCCACATCCGGGACTATGCTCCGACCTTGATGCAACTTTCTCGCGCCTCTTTAACGAGCAGGTGAAGTAAGATATAGATTGCTAAACATAAGGGCGCTGTGTTCGGTAAGACAGTACCCGTATATGTCTTTGACCGAATGCAGCCGAGAAGTGGACTAATAGAAGTGATAAAATTATGATTTATTTGAGGGTATGGAGCGGCATAGCAGAATGACAGCCACCGCGCAACACAGATTTTTTAGTTTTACAAAGTTAGCAAAAATAATTGAGATGGAGAAATTATTATTCTTCCATTAATATGTAGTTCTCATTTAGTCAATAATTGTCTTTGTGTAAGAGAGGAAATACTTTTTTATCTACAGATATATGGTGTTATTAGTAATTATAGCGATATAAGGAGGAAAAAGGAACATTTTTGACGGATAGAAGGACTTTGTGGTAAGAGAATAAAGTATTAACTTTGCGGCATCAAAAAAATAGAATTATGAAAAGGATCTTATTTGTTTTAACGGTGCTAACATTATCTTCTGTAAATCTATATGCCATGAACTATCGAGGCATAGTTTATGATGTAGGGTTACAGTATAATCCAGGTGAATATTCGGTTGAGACATTTAATCCCGAACTTGTAAAGTATGACATTGGAACAATTCGCAATATACTTCGTGCCAATGCCATAAGAATTGAGGGAGAGGATATCGACCGACTTGTAAAAGCCTCAGAAATAGCTGCAGAAGCCGGTTTGAAAGTATTTTTCAATCCTTGGTGGATGAATGCCGATTCCATTCAAGTAGTGGAATATATGGAGAAAGCAGCACGTGCAGCCGAGCAACTACGTGCAAAAGGATATGATATAACTTTTGTTACAGGTTGTGAGTATTCACTCTTCAACAATGGTATTTTTCCAGGAAATTCCGTAAATGAACGTCTTGGATCTATGATGAGTCTCGGTGAACTGAAAGATGATCCTGAAAAATTAAGCTCAGCCATTTCTGAAATGACTGATAAACTCAACTCAATTCTTAAAACTATTGTTGGAAAAGTTCGTGAAAACTTCCGTGGTGATGTAATATATTCTGCCGGAACATGGGAACCTGTAGATTGGACGTTGTTTGATGCAGTGGGTGTGGATTATTATCGCGACACTCAAAGCGAAGAGCAATATATCGCAGGTATAAAAGAATATATGAAATATGGTAAGCCGGTATGGGTGATGGAGGTAGGATGCTGTGCTTTTGAGGGGGCATCTGCCTTAGGTGGTGCTGGCTTCACTGTTTGTCAGGGTGTTGATGAGAATGGGAATGGAATATATATCGGAGGATCCGTTCCAAAGCGATCGGAAAAGGAACAGGCCGATTATGACGAGAAGCAGATACGCTTGTTGAATGATTCCGGAATAGAGGGAATGTTTATTTTTGAGTTCTCATTTCCGATTGCTCCATATAGAGAGAATGGATTGGATTCAGATCTTACTGCATATCCAATCGTAAAAAGTTTTCCAAAAGATGACCCGAGAACCCTTCAAATGCCGCCATGGGAACCTAAGGAGGCATTCTTTCGTGTGGGACAAGTATATAGTGAACTTGAACAACAAGAGAACAATGGAATTGAAAAGGCTAACCTATCCAAATAGAGTGGAGGAATTTGCCCGGCAACTTAATGCTGTTCATATCGGTCATGAGCTTGTCATGACCGATAACTTACATGGATTAAGTGCGTATCCTGAAGTTGCCATGTCTATTTTTGATTATCCGGCAAAGATTATAGGTGCAATGATCCTACTATGCGTCGGAGGATCTATATCATTTAAGATAAATTTATCGAGTCACACTATATCTGAGGGTGAAATCATTGTGATTCTTCCGGGCTCAATAATTCAGGTAGAAACAGCGAATAGCGATTTGAAATTTGCTGTTATCGCGTTTGCAAGCGATTACCATGAGGATATAATAGATGTCACTCCTCAAATGAGAGACTCCCCTGTGATACGACTTTCATCCCCAGACTTCCAAGAGTGTCAAGAAATATATAGGAATCTTAGGAAGCATATTAAAAATGGCAACATTAATTTTTCAAAAACAATAGCACAGGGTTATCTTAAGGTGATGTGCAGTCTGATATTCGAGTATTGGCGTAAAGATATTAAGAATGATAATAAAGAATTGTCGCAACAAACCCGTCTATATAGAAAGTATATAGCGAAAGTCCAGTCAGATTATCATGATTATAGGTCGTTGAAACATTATGCAGACAGTATGTGTGTTAGCCCTAAGTATTTGTCGAAAGTGGTTAAGCTTGTCAGTGGCAGAAATGCATCAGAGTTTATAGATGAGCTTGTTTTGTTTGAGTCAAAATCATTGCTTATGGATCTAAGATATTCCATACAGCAGGTAGCAGACATGATGAGTTTCCCAAATCCAAGTTTCTTT
Organism: uncultured Sangeribacter sp.; assembly: GCA_964421525.1. GTDB lineage: Bacteria > Bacteroidota > Bacteroidia > Bacteroidales > Muribaculaceae > Lepagella. The sequence continues at coordinate 41,980 of CAYQXG010000010.1, forward strand.
GCAAAATTTTTCAAGAAAAAATGTGGTATGACTCCATCGGCTTATAGAAAGACAGTGAGCAAAGGCTTCAAGAATTAGATTGTAATAGATAGGTTGACACCCATCACTTACTGTCCTATCCGTAAAAAGCAAAGTTATGAAGAAATGTTCTAATGAGACATTAATCATAAGTTTGCATGTAGTTCTTAGAGAAAACTTTGACCTTTCCAGGAAATGATTGACACGTATCAGTTGGTTGCCGGTATGTGTGTATTCTTCTATAGAAAGAGTTCGAAAATACTTAAAATGACATACAGGCATGAATTGAACTATACCATAATCTTTGAAAATTTGATTAATTGTATTAATTTTGCAAGTGCTCATTTAGACCCCGCCCTTGAACTCTTAAAATCTTTATGAGACGGAATCTTATTATCATAATAATAATTTAAAAGGACATAGATATGTGGAAAAATCTTATGATTTGCTTGGTGCTTGGAGTGGCATCTTGCTCTGGAAATAAAAGCAACGAAGGTAATAATGTTGCTGATGCAGAGAATATGAATGTTCCTGTTGAAAACATTCAAGGTCAATGGCTTATTGAGAATGTGGTGGAAAATGACTCATCATACGTCCGTCCTTCTGAAATAGAGCCAGGAATGACACCCTACATCGATTTCAGAGACAATAATGCTTTCAGGATAGTAACAAATTGCAATCATATAGAAGGAACCTATACCCAGACTAATGATTCAATTCATCTCAATGAGCTTATGACCACAGAGATGGCATGCGACAACATGGAATTGGAAGAAATGCTCAAAAAGTTGCTTCCTTCCGTCAATACTATCGACTGCATCAACGATTCCATAACTCGATTAAACACCGACAAAGGAGAGTCTTATATTATACTTAAAAAATCAACACAACAAGTCAAATCATAATTCATCAGATTATTTTTCGTACTAAAAGAAAGAAACTGCTCAGTCCCATTTGGATCTGAGCAGTCGTTGGTATTTTTCAACAGTGCCTTTATGCAAGTTCTGCATCGGCACCGGTCCATTGAGTAAGGCTACCGGCCTTTACTTGGATACAAATTTCAATCATATCCGTTTCGGCATGTAGTTTACGCTTTGCTTCAGGATCAACACGAAGCCAATCTCCTGCTTCAAGAGGTACATTCTCACCGTCTATTTCCATGAAGCCTTTGCCGGCTGCAATAAAATAGATTTCCTCGTTCTCCTTGTGCTTGTGGTAGAAAGGTATTACTGTTCCGGCAGGAAGATTGTTGATTGAAACTTCTGCTCCAGTCAGCTTGAGTGTGTCGTGTAGCTCTGTGCGAGGTGCGCCTTCAGCTACGTGTGTTTTGCTGTAATTGCTCATTGTCTTAATTATTTTTTGTTTAATATAAAAAAATCACTAACTTTGCATAGGTAATTTACTTTCCAAAGTATATTATTATAACGACAATCTAATGTGTTTTGTTCAGTAAACCAATAAGTTACTTCTAAGAATCTAACTTACCTGTAGGTAACAAATGTTGAATATCAGAAGAATTACAATGGAAGAAAGACTAAAATATTTTTTGGATATAGACAACTGTCCGGTGCGTAATGTCGTAATGCGGTTCGGAGCCAAATGGCCGATGTTGATATTGCTTCTGCTTGATGTTTTAGGGATAGCACGTTTCACCGATATATTGCGGTATATCCCTGATATTTCATCAAAAGTCTTGTCAAAGGAACTCAAGAATCTTGAAGCCGATGATCTTGTGAACCGTAAAGTGTATGCTGAGGTACCTCCACGTGTTGAGTATAGTCTTACAGAACGCGGAAAAAGTTTGATGCCTTTACTGTATCCACTTATTGAATGGGCAATGGTAAATATGAAACCTATCCAAAAATCGAGAAGTAAGTATAGAAACTGATAAATTACTCAAATTTGCAAGTTCTCAAAATCTCACGCAGAGGCCGCAAAGGCACAGAGTTTCAATGCCTTGGGGAAGCTTTGCGACTCGGTCGTGGCAAGATCGCAATGGGAAACGGGCTGCTTCGCATCGCCCGGAGAACGCAGAGAATAAGCGTACTTCCTGCGCTAAGAATTGGATCTTAAGAAAAATTGAACAACATCGGCTGATATGCTATGTGGCGATAACACTGAGCATACACAGCCGATTCTTTCATTATATATGCAAGATAGCCAAATTAATCCTATTTTCTGTTAAATTAAAAACTTTAACTTTTGATTTCAAAAGTTTAATTGTTATTGTTTGAGAGAATTAGCTTTATAAACTAACCGTTGACCCATCTCAAAACACTTTTGCTCATCAACTGGGAACTGGGTTTCATGCTGAGCTATTCTCTCTTCTGCATCAAAAAGATTAGCATTCATCTTCGAATAATCCTTGAATTGGAGAGTTGTGTATGAATTGTATTGCTCAGCATATCCAAGGATATATTCGAGATTGCTTTTAGTCATCCCAAGCGAAATATTATAGCCACCTGCGTTGTAGTATTCTTCATTTGAATTCATTGTGAAAATTACTCCTGCAGGAATAATTCGATTACCCAAAACTCTCTTGACCTGTCCATTTTCTACTTGATAGGAAGTCAATGGATAAAGAAAGCGCTCAATGAAAGACCGAGTCATTCCGGAAGGGTATCTGAAGAAATTCGGAGACCCTATAACGATGGCATCCGCTTCTAATGCTTTCTCCAATATGGGGCGGAGATTGTCGCGTATAGCACATAATCCACCTGTATCTATTCCTTTACGTTTGCAGGCAAAACACTCAAGACATCCCTTGATCGGTTCGGTATATAGTTCTATGAGTTCCGTTTCTGCTCCTGCTGAGGCAGCTCCCTCAAGAGCTTTCTTTACGAGCGTGTCGGTATTCCAGTCTTTTCTGGCACTCCCGTTTATTCCTATTACTTTCATTGTTGTAGTTTTTAATTTCATTTTTCTATGGAACAAATAGACATTAAGGCTTGTTTGAATATAAAATGTTCCGAATGGCTGTATCTTTGTACCTTTCGGCTTGACTCCAAATAGATTCTATGAAAATTATAAATATTCCCACAGTTATCAGGGATAACCCCAAAGGTAAGACTTACTCTCAAGATCTGTTCATCTATCACGGCGGATGGAATAATGATGATGGTAAAATAAACTATCGACTTGATGCACTATGTGTATGCTTTGTGGAGAAAGGCACATATTCAATGCTTCTAAACTCCGTTGAATATACAGTGGGTCCGGGAGAAATGCTCGTATGCCACCCTAATGATATTTTCAAGAATATAAACTTCAGTGAGGATTTCTTTGGAACATTTATTTATGCGAATCTAAATTTGATTTCGTCATATATGACCTCAACAGATATCCGACAAGCGTTATCAATTCTTAGAAGAAACCCCGTATTTAGATTTGATCAAGATGAACAAGATCTGTTCTTCTCTTTAGCTTCTGTTCTTAGGATTTATGAGAGTTGTTCATTAAAGAACAACGTGGACATTCCTGTATTACTGACAACCACAGCATTATTAATAAGTGTTTTTAGAAAAATCCTTGAGGAAAGTATACCTCAGGATAACACAAATACCTCCAGCCGTCCTGCAACTATCTATCGGGACTTCATCAACTTACTGATAAGTAAAAGTCAAAAGCCTCACAATCTGGAATATTATGCCAAAAAGTTAGCTGTGACTCCTAAATACCTTTCTCATGTAAGTAAAGCGCAGAGTGGAAGCACTGCTCTTGAATGGATACGTGAATATATAATGAATGATGCTTATCGGTATTTGACTTCCACTGATTTTTCAATTAAGGAAATAGCCGGTTTATTAGGATTTACGAACGTTTCTTTCTTTTGCCGAAGTATAAGAAAATATTTTGGCAAGTCACCACTTGAAATTCGCAATTATCCCTTATACGCCTCCAAATAAATCAATATACACGAAAAACAATTATAACGAAGCGACCCACAACGCGTAAAATTCCATGTGGTGACGCTGATTAAGCCGGATAGTTTCTTCAATTATTTGGCAGCAAATCGATATTTGCCTTTCTTGCCTGCTCCATTTGAACACGATGTGACAGGTTGTATGTCTTGTTCCCTTTGACAAACTTTCCTCCAGTCTGCTTGAAATGAAAACCTACTCCAACCTCTTCACATTGTTTTCTGACATCGAGTATCCAGTCATAATTGCATGGTCTGGCGTGCATCCCAGATTCACCTCCTACTGTTACACTGTCAATTCCAACAAGATTCCCGTGAAAATCTATAGCCTCCAGCACTTACAACCCTCGCTTTTGCGATGACAACCATGTATGAGATTCCATATAATCATAACTCGAATCAATATTAAGACCCCGTCTCATAAGATTTGAGAGGTCCCGGGAAAGCTGGGTTGGGATGATTTTCGACATGCAGGCTCGGGAGCATAGCGGGCTATGTGACTGAGCCAAAGGTCGAAAAGCGCCCAAGCCAGCGAAGGCTTTGGGTAATTTCCTCCGGAGAATCTCTTTCTCTTATGAGTTTGGAATTAT